>NZ_JBFUIC010000134.1:0-20805 GCF_056402075.1 Pseudomonas sp. P4_C3 | reverse complement strand
ATGCGTTGGTATGGATGCGCAATCACCAACAGGAAACCCACTGGCACCCGGCCGCCGACTCGCCGCTGGCCATGCTCGACGACAACAGGCGCATGGTGCTGATCACCGGGCATCGCCGGGAGAACTTCGGCGGCGGCTTTCGCAACATCTGCCTGGCCCTGGCTACCCTCRCCGAACGTTATCCCGATGTGCAATTCGTCTACCCGGTGCACCTCAATCCGCAGGTGCAAAAGGTGGTCTACAGCGTTCTCTCGGACAAACCCAATATCTATCTGGTAGCGCCGCAGGATTACCAGCATTTCGTCTGGCTGATGGGCCGCGCGCATTTCATTCTCACCGATTCCGGTGGCATCCAGGAGGAAGCCCCCGCCATTGGCAAACCGTTGTTGGTGCTGCGTGATGTCACGGAGCGGCCATTGGCGCTCGAAGGCGGAACGGTGGTGCTGGTGGGCACCGACACCGATCGTATCGTCAAGGAATCGAGCCTGTTGTTCGATGATGACGCCACCTTCCAGCGCATGAGCCGGGCCCATAGTCCTTATGGCGACGGACACGCCAGCGAACGCATCGCCAATCGCCTCGGCATCTGGTTGAAACACCGGGCGGCGGGTAGAGCCGTATGAGCCTGGCTTTTGTCGACTTCTTTGCCTATGCGTTGTTCGCACTCAAATACCTCGCGATTACCCTGGCCCTGCTGATGTTCATACTCGGGCTCGATGACCTGTTCATCGACCTGGTGTACTGGACCCGCAAACTGATCCGGCGCTGGCGGATCTATGAAAAATTCAAGCGCGCCGATGAGCAACGGCTGTACTCCATCGGCGAAAAACCCCTGGCGATCATGGTGCCGGCGTGGAACGAGGTCGGCGTGGTCGGCGAAATGGCGCGCCTGGCCGCCTCGACCATCGACTACGAGAACTATCAGATTTTCGTCGGCACCTACCCCAACGACGCCGAGACCCAGGCCGACGTCGATGCGGTGTGCCTGCACTATCCCAACGTGCACAAAGTGGTGTGCGCGCGCCCCGGCCCCACCAGCAAGGCCGACTGCCTGAACAATGTGATCGACGCGATCCTGCGGTTTGAAAACGATGCAAAAATCCAGTTCGCCGGCTTCATCCTGCACGATGCCGAGGACGTGATTTCGCCCATGGAGTTGCGCCTGTTCAACTACCTGCTGCCGGCCAAGGACCTGATCCAGATTCCGGTCTACCCCTACGCACCGGAATGGAAAGGCTTCACCGCCGGGCACTATGTCGACGAGTTCGCCGAGAACCATGGCAAGGATGTCATCGTGCGCGAGGCGTTGACCGGGCAAGTGCCCAGCGCCGGGGTCGGCACTTGCTTCAGCCGCAAGGCCATCAGTGCCCTGCTCGAGGACGGTGATGGCATTGCGTTCGACGTGCAGAGCCTCACCGAGGACTACGACATCGGTTTTCGCCTCAAGCAAAAAGGCATGAAGTGCATCTTCGCCCGCTACTCGGTGACCGACCCGAAACTGGCGCTTGAACAGCCTTGGGTGTTCGGGATGGACCGTGCGTTTTCCCAGGTGATCTGCGTGCGCGAGCACTTCCCCAGGGATTTGCGGCACGCGATCCGCCAGAAGTCACGATGGATCGTCGGCATAGTGTTCCAGGGCACCAAGAATCTGGGCTGGAGCTCCAAGGGCCTGCTCAATTATTTTCTGTGGCGCGACCGCCGTGGCCTGATTGCGTACCTGTTGAGCTTCCTGGTGAACATTCTGCTTCTGGTGTTGCTGGCGATGTGGCTGGTCACCGTGATCACGCCGAATGCCTGGCGGTACCCGTCGTTCCTCTCCGACAGCACGTTGTTGGCGACCCTGCTGTGGCTCAACGGCTTCATGCTGCTCAATCGGCTGTTTCAGCGCGGTTGGTTTGTCACCCGTTATTACGGTCTGGGCGAAGGGCTGCTGTCAGCCCCCCGAATGATGTGGAGCAATTTCGTCAATTTCTTCGCCAACCTTCGGGCGCTACGCCAGGTGATGCAAATGGGCGATTCACGTCGCGTCGCCTGGGACAAGACCACTCATGAATTTCCGGCCCTGGCCGAGGCCCAGCGCACACCGCTGGGCCATCGACTGGTGGAAAAAGGCCTGCTCACTGAAGATCAACTCGAGGCAGCGATCACCAACCCGGTACGCCGGCGCCTGGGTCAAGAACTGCTGCTGCGCGGACACATCGACACTACGCAACTGGTGCAGACCCTGGCCGAACAGCTGGACCTGGAATGGGCGCCACTCAATCCGTTCAAACTCGACAAGCGCCTGATCGATGCGGTGCCGCGCAAAATCGCCACACACTATGGCGTGCTGCCGGTCGCCGAGGAAAACGGAACCTTGGTGCTGGCTTCCGAAGGTCCGGTGAGCCAGGTGTCTATGGGAGCCATCAGCCGTCAACTGAAACGCCCGGTGCGTTGCCGCCTTGCACCACAAGGTCGGGTTACACTGGGAATCCGCTACTGGTACGCCAGCCCTCGTCAAAGCGAGGAAGTACATCAGATGCTTGAGGTGCTTGAGCAACATCAGGACGACGAAGACCTGATCGAGCGCGTCAGCCATCACCAGGTGTTGCTGGGCAATCTGTTGCAAGTACGCGGCATGGTGCCGCCAACCCTGTTCAATCAGGCGCTGATCGATTTCGATGCGGAAAAAATGTCTCTAGGTGAACACTTGATTGAACGCGGCATGATCACCCAGGAAATCCTCGAACAGGCCCTGTCCGATCAGACGAGCGAGCAGCACGCTGCCTACTGCATCGCCCGGGAGGTCGTATGAAGCCCGTCCATCGTCAAACCTTGATGGCCGGTAGCCTGTTGCTCTGCCTGAACACGACAGCGTGGGTGCAAGCCGAACCGTTGACCGATTTCGATCAGTTCCGCAGTTACCCCTATATGGACCGAAGTTACCGCGAAGCGAAAAACGGCAACTGGAAGGAAGTCGAACGGCTGATGCGCCACTTGCTGAGCAAAGTGCCAGAAAACGATGAAGCGCGGGCGTTACTGGTGCAATCGCTGGTCAAGCAGCAACGCTACGAAGACGCCGTGCAAGCGCTACCGGATACTCCGGCCAACAGCGACACTCTGCTCAACTTGCGCCTGGCCTGGATCGAACAGGACCCACCGGACAGAAAACAGGTGGAGCAGTGGATAGGCTCCAGCAATCTGGACCAGCGCGTGCGCCTGTGGCAGGCCTACAGCGCGAGCCTGGCCAAGCGCGGCAGTGCAGCCTCGGCCCATGACTGGCTGGCGCAACTGCCGCCCAAGGGTGATGAGCGAGCGCTGCAACTGGCCCGGGCCAATTGGTCCGAGCAATTGCGCGATTGGGATGGCACCGTCAAGGAACTGGCGCCTCTGGCCGCGAACCAACAACTCGATGCCCAAGGCTGGCAACGCCTGGCCAACGCCTACGTGCAACGCCTTGACGAGCAACCCTTGCAGCAATTGCTGCAAACAGCGCCAAGCCCGGAAGCCGCGCGCAAGACTCGACTGGCCATGGTCGACCGGGCGATCGCCATGGGCCACGTCCAGCAGGCAGAGCGCTGGATGCAATCGCTGCCGCCTGCCGATCTTGCCGATCCGGCGCAGCGCCAGCGCCTGTGGGAACTGGCGCGGCAAACCGGCGACAGTGCCACGGTGCAACGCTTGAGTGGTGAGTTGCAGCGGCCCTGCCTGGAAACCGCCGACTGGCTGTCGCGGCATGATCCGCAAGCTGCGCTGACTCAGTTGAAAAGTTGCCAACCCGAAGAAAATCCGCAGGCCTGGCTGATCCTCGCCCAGCGTCTGCAAGCCACCGAACTGCTGCAAACAACACGCCTGCCGGAACCCTGGGACTCGCGACGCCGCGAACGCCTGCTGGATGTCTGGCAGGATGAGGGCCGCAGCGACAAAGTCATGGCCTACCTCGCCAGCCAACCGCAGACCGCCGACGTGGTCAAACGCCGCGCCGAACTGCTCCAGGCATCGGGTCGCAACAGCGAAGCGGCGGTCTTCTGGGAGCGGTATTACCAGCAGACCGGCAATCTCGATTCGCTGAATCAGGCTACCTACCTGGCGCTGAATGCCGGCCAACGGGAACATGCGCAACAGCTGCTCGAGAACGCCTACGACCGCCACGGCGGCAATCTGCCGACGCCCTTGCTACAACGGTTGGCAGGGTTGTATGCCGCGTCGACACCGACCGCGGCACAACAGCAACGCATCGTTTCGCTGCTCAACCGCGTCGACCCCGCCACTCGAGGGCAACTGCTGGCGCAATTGGCGGAAAACGGCCAGTGCAGCGCGGTTCAACAGGTCATTGGCGATCACCCGCAAGCCGCAGGCGATTACCGCGCCCTCGGCCGCTGCGCAATGCCTGAGCGCCCCGGCGAAGCAGTGGTGTATTACCAGACCGCCGAAAAAATGGGTAACCGAAACAGTCGCTTGCCACTGGCTTACGCCCTGGAAGCTGCCGGAGATTCGGCGGGTGCCCTGGCCATCTGGCGCAGCATTCCGGACGCCGAACTCAGCGACAATGCCCGTCTCACTGCCAGCCGTGGTGCCCTGAATATCGGCGACACGCAAACGGCCGAACACTACTGGCAACAAAGCCGCACCCGTGGCGCCAATGATTGGGCATTGGGCGCGGCGATTGCCGATGCCCGGGGCGATCACACGCTCGCGCTGCAGCGCCAGCGTTCCGCCCTGCAACTTGCACCGGATGCCGAGCACTTCTACGCCGCCTCCGTCACCGCGCAAAAGGCCGGCGACCTGCCACAAAGTACCGAGTGGCTGGCCGAGGCCATGCGCCGGGATCCGGCCAATCCCCGTTATCGCGCCGACTACGGCGTGCGCCTGGCCGGTGCCGAGACCAAGGCAGAACGCGCCCGCGCCATCCCGTATCTGCAACGCGCCACCCAGGACTTCCCGGAAGACTATCGCCTCGGCGAAACCCTGGCCTGGCGTTATGACGAGGTCGAAGACAGCGCCTCGGCGCGCAAGGAACTGCGCCGGGTGATCGACCTGGAACAGAACCCGGTGACCGCCGATGACGAGGAAGGCAGCATGCAAGCGCGTCGCTATCGCCAGCGTCGCGCCCACGAAAGCCTGTCCCGTCGCGACTCAGTCACCATCGCCAGCACATGGTCGCCGGCCGGGATATCGACCAACGACTTCGTACGCCCTGACCAGAGCACCGGCACGCAGCGACGCTCCAGCTCGCAGAACGTACAACTGGCCATGTGGGACCACGCATTGGGCGATGAACCCAGCCGCGCCGGCAGCACGCTGTCGGTCTATGGCCGCGTGCTGCTTGGCGGCGTGGGCCGTTCGAGCTATGCCGAATCCCTCGGCACCGGCGTCGGCCTGCGCTACAAGCCCTGGGGCACCGCCAACATCAACTTCTATGGCGAGCTCTACAAACAAAGCCAGTTCGATGACCAGGACAACCATGGCCTGAGCCTCGGCCAGATGCTGGTACCCGAAAAGCTGTCCGATCAGGTGGACGATCAACGTGACGATGGACACACCACCACTGACTACCTGTTGCGCGCCACGGCGTCGTTCCTTGATCAGGGTCGATTCCGCAACGATTGGCGAGTCGATGAAAGCGACTGGGAGGAGCGCTTCCTCTACCTTGACGCGGCGTGGTGGACCAAGGCCGGCGACCATCAATGGCTGTCGCGCTTCCAGCAAGGGCACACCTGGAAGCTGCCGTTCAACGGCGCGCAAACGATCATGCCGTACGGTTTCCTCGAGTTCGCCAGCCAGGACCCGAGCAACGACTGGCGCCAGGATCTGCGCACCGGTCTGGGCCTGCGTTGGCAATGGTGGTTCAACGATGACATTTACAACGCCTATCGCGCACACCTGACTGTACGCACCGAGTATCAACAAGCGTTGGGCGGCAATCTGTATGACGGCGGCAACGGCGTGCTACTGGGCGTGGAGTTGAATTTCTGATGAGGCGACTACTTCTGGTTTTGTGCCTGTTGCTGGGTGGTGTGGCGAGCCATGCCGACGAGCGGATTTTCTACCAGCCGCTCAATGCCGATGCCAACCTGAGCCAGGCGCAATGGCAGCGAATCTGGCAGGACACCGCCCGACAAGGCGCGCACACGGTGATCGTGCAGTGGACGGCCTACGGAGATTCGGACTTCGGCGGCGCCAACGGCTGGCTCGCCGGCAGCCTGAAACTGGCCCAGGCCCAAGGCTTGAAACTGGTGCTGGGGCTACGCATGGACCCGGCCTATTACCAACGCATCGATGAACTGGACAGTGCCGGACTGGCGACGTACTGGCAGGCGCAACTTGGGCAGTCGCTGACCCAGCAGCAGAAGCTGCGCAAAGACTGGAAACTCCCGGTCAGCGGCTGGTATTTGCCCATGGAACTGGATGACCTGCACTTCCTGCCGCTCAATCGCCGGCAAACCCTGCAACGCCAGCTCAAGGACTTTTCCGGCAAACTCGACGCACCGCTGCACATCAGCGTGTTCAGCGTCGGCAAGCTCGCGCCACAGGTGAATGGCCAGTGGCTGGGTGAATTGGCGAACACCGGGATTCAGGTGTGGTGGCAAGACGGTGCAGGCACAGAGCGCTTGCCACTGTTGGTTCGCAACGGCTACGCCAATGCACTGCCCTGCTCCATTGGTATCGTCAGGGAAGCGTTCCGGCAAGTCAGCGCTGCCGGGCAACCCTTCCGCGCCGAACCGATGCCCCCGCAATCAACCTCGCCGCGCTGCCACCCGACGTCGGTTTTCTCCCTGCGCTACCGACCGTGGGGTAAAGCGATTCTCGACAACCAGCACAACAACAAGGTCGGCGATGTACAAAACCAATGAAGATGAAGTGCTGAAAAAATTGGCGCCGGATGGGCTTAAAGCATGAATTTGATCGGCTACACACATTTTGCATATTGATCTAGATCGCCAGTATTGCGGTCTGGATTGCTCCCGTGTCCCGACCTGACCTGGTGCTTGAATGACGTCATAACCCGTTCGGCATTTTCATCGCAGGTCATGCCTTCGGCGCGGATGCCGGTGATGGTGACGGGCGGGATCCGGCGTTTGGCAATCGTCGAACAGGTCCTCGAAGCGGCATCGCCATGACCGGAATCGGCACCGCACTGGCCGTGGAGCCGCACTTGGTCAAGCATTGGCGCGAAGGCCAGAACAGCCATCCGCAACTGCCGCCGATCCGCTGGAAGCGCAAGCCCCTGGCGGCGCTGGCGAACATGGCGGTGGTCAAGTTCCAGCTGCATCGCTTGAGTCGTGGGCGCAAAACCCGACCCAAGGTTTCGGCGTTGTTGGCGTTGATTCTGGATCAGTTGTACATCGCCAGGCGGACCCGGCAGTATCGGCAGGCCATGAACGCGGACTGATGGATCGCTATTGGCCGGTAAACCGCAGTCGCGACAACATCCGTAGATCCCCCGCGCGGTAATAGTGATCAGTCCAGCTGTTATCCGTCGCCAACGGCTGGACCTGCTTGAGCGCAAGTTTTTTCGCGAAATAGCGAAAGCGGTAATGCTCGTAGAACCGCAGCAACTCCAGGCCATAACGGTCTGCCAGATCGGTATCGCCGCGAATGATCAGATAGTTTTCGTCATTGCCGTTGCTGGCTGCGTCGCTGAGGTTGTGGCTACCGCTTATGATCGTCGGCGCATCACTGGTGAAGTCAGTGACGATGGCTTTGGTGTGCACCAGGATATTGCCCTTCTGACCCTCCCTGCTTTCCTTGAGCCAGCCTTCCAGCCCTTTGTCGAGCAGGGCAACGGTGGTGAATTCAGCGGTGCGGTCGGCGTGAAACCCGGTGATTTCGCTGGCGGTGTTTTGCAGGCCATAGCGCAGGATGTCGTCATGGGGCAAGCCGAGCAAGGCGTTGAGGATGGCGTCGGGCAAGGCGAACGCAGTGACGAACAGCACGTCCTTTTTCGCGGCATTGATGATCGAGACGAACTCATCCAGGTCACCCCCGCCCGAGCGCGGCGAGAACCCGGCGAAAAGTGCCTGCGTCGGATCCATCGGGTTGTGCTGCGTGATCCATTGCCGCGTGGCGCCGACATCTGCCGGCGTGCTCCAGACCTGCTCGAAGGTTTGCAGATAACGGGTACTGAGCCGCGTATCGTCCAGCACATGCACCACGTTGGCCTGACGGTAAACGCCGTTGGGGGTGAAGTTGGTACTGCCGCAGAGTACCGCTTCGGGCTGATACTGCCCCGCTGCGTCGAGCCGACTCAAGACCATGAACTTGTTGTGAAAGATATTGTGGGTGACCCGCCCGCGTTTGTTCGCCTGGGGGATATTTTTCAGGCTGACCTCGTTCAAGACGGTAGTGTCGTCGCCCGGTTGCGCGTGATAAAGGACGCGAACTTTCACGCCGCGTTCCAGCGCAGCCTCCACTGCGTCGACTATCACCTGTAACTGGTACTCATAGATGGCGATATCCAGCGCCCACTGGCCATCGACAGCACGCGCGATAAACCCCAACAAGCGCCCGAGCAAACCGTTCTCCAACCATCTACGCGGGGCATCGGGCCAGGCTTCGATGGGCAGCTTGTTCTTTTTGCCAATGAGTGCATCGAGATCGGGAAACTTGCGCTCGAACGCCTGACTGGCGGCTACTGCGCGGTTGAAATTGACACTTTGGTTGCCGGGATGGCCATCGTCGGAGGTGACCGTTACCTCCAGGCACTCACCCAGTTGTGGCGCATTGTGGCTGCCGTAGACCAGGTAGACCCGATAATGGATCGTCATCCCCGGATTGACCGCGTAATCGGCCCAGCGGAATTTCTGTAACGGTGCGATATCACTGGGCGTGGCGTGCAACTGGGGGAAGGTATGGTCCTTGTCCGGGAACGTCAGGCTATTGAACAGAAACATCCAGGGTTTGCTGCCCTGCTGTTTTTCAATGGCAAAACCCAACAGGCCAATGCGACGGGATTCGGCCAGGTCCATGGCCAACAGCACGCCATTGGTGCCGGCGTAAGCCTTGACGCGAAAATCGCCCTGTTCATTGACGGCCAGGATACGCATGGTTCACTCCTGTGATGGATTTGCCCGGTGAGCATAGATCGTCGATGAATTTTTACCCTGACGACCCGAAACCGGATTGATGCCGTCGCGAGCAAGTCGGATCGCCGCACCGCCGCTCCCACACCGGATCTTTGCCAGATCTGATGTGGGAGCAACTTTGCTCGCGAAGAGGCCAGCACAGACAGCGCAATGTTCAGCCTGGAGGCAGATCGTCCATATGTCGATAATCCGATTGCAGCTGCGCAGCCAATACTTTGCTGCGCCCAAGACGAATCGGCCCGCGTTCGATGTCGATCACCAGCCCTGGGCATTCGATTGCCGGCAGCATGGACCAGTCCTTCAGCCGCCCATCGGTCACCAATAAAAGTCTTTGCTGTTCCGCCGGAAAGCGTTTTTGCCGCGCGGTCAGCCAGTGCCTCGCCTCACCCAGCGCCGCCAGCAACGGCGTTCCGCCGCCTGCGCCGAGCCCATCGAGCCAATGGCGCAAACCGTTGGAAGCCTTCAACCCTTGCACCTGCCACTTGGGCACCGAGCCGCTGGCGGTCAGCAACGCCAGGCGCGCACGTTGGCGGTAGGCATCATCGAACAGCTGCGCCAGCAAGCCTTTGGCATCACTCAACGCCTGATGACGGCGGGTCGAAGCCGACGCATCGACAATCACCAGCCACAATTCTTGGGGCGAACGGGTGCGCAGTTGATACAACAGATCAGCACGCTGACGGGGCCGACCATTAAGCAAGGTGCCGGGCCAGTTGACCGAACCGCTACGTGCTGCATGACGCTTGCCTTGTTTGCCGTGGTCCAGCCGCCCGGCCCGGGGTCTGGCATTCGCCCCCGCGTCGCAGCGAGGGCGAATGCCTAGGGCTTTTTTGGCCAGCTCGGCACTTCACGTCGTGCGCCGACCGCGAGCGCCTGGGCAGGCAACTCGCCCCACTGGCCCTGCCCTTCGCTTGGGTTGGCGTGCTGCGGCGCCGATTGTTGCGTCGCCTGGGATGGCTGAGGCGCCGGAGCTGAATGCTCGCGACGACGATGGCGCAAGGCGAACTCGGCGACTGCGTCGATATCTTCCTCGGCGATGGCGTTCGCCCCGCGCCAGGCGGCATGAGCCCGTGCGGCACGCAGCCAGACCAGATCGGCGCGCAATCCATCGACCCCGGCAGCAAAGCAACGCTCGGTAATCTGTGCCAGCGCCTGGTCGTCGAGGGGAATGCTAGCCAGTGCATTGCGTGCGTTCCGGCAACGCTCGCGCAGAGACGCCTGCGCCGATTCCCATTCGGCGCAGAAACCTTGCGGATCACTGTCGAAATCCAGGCGACGGCGGATGATCTGCCCGCGCTCGGTCGGCGCAGTGTGACCACCGAGGGCGACATTCAAGCCGAAACGGTCAAGCAGTTGCGGACGCAGTTCACCCTCTTCCGGGTTCATGGTGCCAATCAGCACGAACTTCGCCGAGTGCCGATGGGAAATGCCGTCACGCTCCACCAGATTGGTGCCGCTGGCGGCCACATCGAGCAGCAGGTCAACGAGGTGATCGGGCAACAGATTGACCTCGTCGACATAGAGCACGCCACCGTCAGCCTTGGCCAGTACGCCGGGGGAAAACTGTGCGCGCCCCTCGCCCAGCGCCGCATCGAGATCGAGGGTGCCGACCAGGCGTTCCTCGGTGGCGCCCAATGGCAAGGTGACGAACTGACCGCTGGCCAGCAGGTCCGCCAGACCCCGGGCCAGGGTCGACTTGGCCATGCCCCGCGGGCCTTCGATCAGCACACCACCGATTTTCGGGTCGATGGCGGTCAGGTACAGGGCCAGCTTCAATTCGTCGGCGCCGACCACGGCGGAGAGCGGGAAATGCGGGGTGTCGGTCATTGTTTTATCTCAGTCATGGTCGGGGGTAGAAACACCAATACCTGTGGGAGCGAGCTTGCTCGCGATGGCATTTGTTCAGTCGAAAAAGATGTTGCCTGATAGACCGCTATCGTCGGAACGCCGCCCGGAGCAAGCTCGCTCCCACAGGTTTAAGCGCATCAGCTGTCTTCTTCTATATCCAGCAACAGACTCTCCAGTGCCTCGCGGTACTCGCCCGGCTCCTTCCACAGCCCGCGCTGTTGCGCCTCGAGCATGCGCTCGGTCATGTCGCGCAAGGCGTGGGGATTGTGTTCGCGGACAAAATCCCGGGTGTCCGGATCGAGCAAATAGGCATCGGCCAGCAACGCGTACTGGTGATCGTCGATCAACTGCGTGGTGGCATCGAAGGCGAACAGGTTGTCGACTGTCGCGGCCATTTCGAACGCACCTTTGTAGCCGTGACGCTTAACGCCTTCGAGCCACTTCGGATTGGCCGCACGGGAACGGATCACCCGGTTCAGCTCTTCCTTCAAGGTGCGAATCTTCGGCAGGTCCGGCTGGCTGTGGTCGCCATGATAGCTGGCTGCGGCCTCGCCCTTCAGGCTTTCCACCGCCGCGAGCATACCGCCCTGGAACTGGTAGTAATCGTTGGAGTCGAGCAAGTCGTGCTCGCGGTTATCCTGGTTTTGCAGCACCGCCTGTACCTGGCTCAAGCGCTGGCTGAACTGTTCGCGGGCGGCGGTGCCCTCGTCGGAACCGCCGTAAGCGTAGCCGCCCCAGTTGAGGTAAACCTCGGCCAGGTCCTCGCGGGTTTGCCACAGACGACCGTCGATGGCGCCCTGCACACCCGCGCCGTAGGCACCGGGTTTGGCCCCGAAAATCCGCCAGCCGGCCTGACGTCGCGCAGCGTCTTCATCGAGCCCCGATTGCAGCAAGGCTACACGCTCGGCGCGTACCTTGGCCGCCAACGGATTGAGGTCGTCCGGCTCATCGAGGTCAGCGACCGCTTGCACCGCCGCGTCGAACAAGCGAATCAGATTGGCAAAGGCATCACGGAAGAAACCGGACACACGCAAGGTCACGTCCACCCTCGGACGATCGAGCAAACTCAGCGGCAGAATCTCGAAATCATCGACCCGCTGGCTGCCGGTCGCCCAGACTGGACGCACGCCCATCAGCGCCATGGCCTGGGCGATGTCATCGCCGCCGGTGCGCATGGTCGCGGTGCCCCACACCGACAGACCGAGCTGGCGCAAATGATCGCCGTGGTCTTGCAGGTGGCGCTCGAGAATCAGGTTGGCCGACTGGAACCCGATGCGCCACGCCGTGGTGGTCGGCAGGTTGCGCACGTCCACCGAATAGAAGTTGCGCCCGGTGGAGTGTCAGTTGGCATCAATGTGGCTGACACTCCATCGCGAGCAGGCTCGCTCCCACAATGGTCAGCCAAAGCATCCGAGATCAGTTGGGTGGCGAACAGCTCGAGGCGTTCGCGGGTATCGCCCGCCGTACGCCAGGTCTCGTCGCTGATCAGCAAAAGCGGCTCGGGACGCGGTCCGGTCCACGGCTCGGCCAAGGCGCAATCGAGCGGATCGAACCCTAGTCCGAAGGCCTTGGCCAGTGCCCGCAGCAGACTCGACTGCGCACCGCGGCCATCGCCCCGTGGAATGCGCAACAACGCCAGCAAGGTATCGATACGCAAACGCCCGGTGGGCGATTCGCCGAACACATGCAGGCCATCGCGGATCTGCGACTCTTTCAAGTCGCACAGATAAGTGTCGAGTCGCGGCAACCAGATCGCTGCATCGGCATCGCTGTCGAGCTGCTCGTCCAGCTGCAGTTCACGGTCGATGTGGGTGTCGCGCACCAGTTGCAGGATGTCGCGCTGCAACTCGCGGGCGCGGCGCGGATCGAGCAACTGCGCTTCGTAATACTCGTCGGCCAACAGTTCGAGGTTACGCAGTGGGCCGTAGGTTTCGGCGCGGGTCAGCGGTGGCATCAAGTGATCGATGATCACCGCCTGGGTGCGCCGCTTGGCCTGGGCGCCCTCGCCCGGGTCATTGACGATGAACGGATAGATGTTCGGCAGCGGCCCGAGCAGTGCATCCGGCCAGCAATTTTCCGAGAGCCCCACGCCTTTGCCTGGCAGCCATTCGAGGTTGCCGTGCTTGCCGACGTGGATCACGCCGTGGGCGCCGTAGGTGTTGCGCAGCCAGAAGTAAAACGCCAGGTAACCGTGGGGCGGGACCAGGTCCGGGTCGTGATACACCGCGCTCGGGTCGACCTGATAACCCCGCGCCGGTTGAATGCCGACGAAGGTCAGGCCCAAGCGCAGGCCGGCGATCATCATCCGTCCGCTGCGGCACATCGGGTCGCTCTCCGGCGCGCCCCAACGTTCGAGCACCGCCGCGCGGTTGGCTTCGGGCAGTGCATTGAACATCGCCAGATAATCATCCATGCCCAGGCTTTGCTGGCACGGACGCAGGTCGAGGGTCTCGAGATCGTTGCTGACGCCACCCAGCAACTGCTGGATCAGCGCGGTGCCGCTGTCCGGCAACTCAACCGGTAATGGATAACCTTCGGCATGCAGCGCCCGCAGGATATTCAGCGCGGCGGCCGGGGTGTCGAGGCCGACGCCATTACCGATGCGACCGTCGCGGGTCGGGTAATTGGCAAGAATCAGGGCAATGCGTTTTTCTGCATTTGGCACCCGCGCCAGATCGACCCAGCGCCGCGCCAGTTCGGCAACGAAATCCATGCGTTCCGGTTGTGGCCGATAGCAGACCACATCCGACTGACTGCGCTCACTGCGCCACGCCAGGTCCTTGAAGCTGATCGGACGGCTGATGATACGCCCGTCCAGTTCCGGCAAGGCGATGTGCATCGCCAGGTCGCGAGGGCCAAGCCCTTGTTCACTGGCACGCCAACCCGGCTCGTTGTCCTGGGCGCAAATCGCCTGGATCACCGGAATATCGCGACGGAACGGCCGCAGGTGCGGCGCTTCGGGACTGGACTGGGCGAAACCGGTGGTGTTCAGGATCACCGAGACGCTGGCCTCGTCCAGCCAGTCCTCGACCATGGAAAGGCAAGCTGGCTCTTTAAGACTGGCCAGCGCAATCGGCAATGGATTCAACCCCGCCGCCTGTAAACGCTGGCAAAAAACATCAATGAAAGCGGTGTTCGCCGCCTGCAAATGCGAGCGGTAAAACAGCACCGCCGCCACCGGTTGATCGGCGTGCCAGTCGGCTTGCCAGTCGCTCAGTGCGGCAGAATGTTGGTGCGGATGGTAAATCGCCGTGCGCGGCAGGGTTTGCGGCTCGMCCCAGGTGTAATCACGCGCCAGCCAGCGGTTGGCCAGACAGCGGAAGAAATCCAGGGCGTTACCCATGCCACCCTGACGCAGAAACTGCCAGAGCCGGTCGCGATCCTCGGCACCGACGGTGCTCAGGTCACTGAGCTCCGGGTCCGGACGATCATCGCCCGGCACCAGAATCACCTGCACGCCGCGCTGCGACAGTTCGACCAGGCGCTCGATGCCGTAACGCCAATAGGCGATGCCGCCGTGCAGTGAAATCAGGATCACCCTGGCGTGACGCAGCACTTCATCGACGTACAAATCGACCGAGGCATGGTTCTGCACCAGCATCGGGTTGGCCAGGCGCACGCTCGGGTAATCTTCGGGCAATTGCTGCGCCGCTTCGGCGAGCAGCGCCAGGCTGGAATCGCCGCTACACAGGACCACCAGCTCGGCAGGGGTTTGTCCAAGGTCGGCAATGTTGTCATCCGACACGAAACCGCCGGGTTGGGTCCTGAGCAGGTGCATGGCTTACACGCTGAGCGCGGCGCGCAATTGCGCTTCGAGCACGGCGGCGTCCAGTTCCTGGCCGATCAGCACCAGGCGGGTTACGCGTGCTTCTTCGGCGCCCCACTGGCGGTCGAAGTGCTTGTCGAAACGCGTGCCCACGCCCTGGATCAGCAGGCGCATCGGTTTGTTCGGGATCGCCGCAAAACCCTTGACCCGCAGGATGCCGTGCTGGACCACCAATTGGGTCAGCGCATCCAGCAGCAAGCTTTCGTCGGCTTGCGGCAGCTCGATGGAGATCGAATCGAAGGCGTCGTGATCGTGGTCGTCATGATCATCGTCACCATCGTGATGATGGTCGTGGTGGCTGTGACGACTGTCGATGTGTTCTTCGGAGCCGGCACCCAGGCCGATCAGCACGTCCAGTGGCAGGCGACCGCTGCTGGCTTCAATGATTTTCACCGCTGGCGGCAATTCCTCGGCGACTTCCAGGCGCACGCGGGCCAGGTCCGCCGGGTTGATCAGGTCGGCTTTGTTGAGAATCACCAGATCGGCGCTGGCCAGTTGGTCGGCGAACAGTTCGTGCAGCGGCGATTCGTGGTCCAGGTTCGGGTCGAGTTTGCGCTGGGCGTCGACCTGATCCGGGAAGGCGGCGAAGGTGCCGGCGGCCACGGCCGGGCTGTCGACCACGGTGATTACCGCATCCACCGTGCAGGCGCTGCGGATTTCCGGCCACTGGAAGGCTTGCACCAGCGGCTTGGGCAGGGCCAGGCCGGACGTTTCAATGAGGATATGGTCGAGATCGCCGCGACGGGCCACCAGTTCGCGCATCACCGGGAAGAATTCTTCCTGGACGGTGCAGCACAGGCAGCCGTTGGCCAGCTCATAGACACGGCCGTTGGCTTCTTCTTCGGTGCAACCGATGGAGCATTGCTTGAGGATTTCGCCATCAATACCCAACTCACCGAATTCGTTGACGATCACCGCGATGCGGCGACCCTGGGCGTTGTCGAGCATGTGCCGCAGCAGTGTGGTTTTACCCGAGCCGAGAAAGCCGGTGACGATGGTGACGGGGAGTTTGGCCAGTGTTTTCATCGGATGCCCTATGGCTAAGGTGGYGGGCATACGGGACGACGACCGGCAACGCGGGCGCGTGTGCCTGAAGAGTTCGCCACCGGATCACCCCGCCCGGTTGAAAGTGAGAATCTGTGACGAGGCAGGTCTCCTGGCTGACGGTGTGCCGGCCTTGAGCCTGGCATTCGCTGCGCCTTCCCGCCGGCCTCATGGATTGAGCCTGCAGTGGCGTGGCAACGAACATCACCGTTCACAGTTGCGGGGGCAGCCGCGGCATCGACCGCGTTCCCTTCTTAGCTTCGGCAAACGCCGAAGAACCTCGAAAGCGCAAGGCTACGCATGGTATTGGGGCGGGTCAATGTTCATGCTGAGTTCTCTAGTGCCTGAAATGACGCCATCGTCGGAACGCCGCCCGGAGCAAGCTCGCTCCCACAGGGGATCGAGTTCTGTCAGGAGCATGCGGTCAAATGTGGGAGCGAGCTTGCTCGCGATTGGGTCGACCCGGTTCCGAATTGAGAACCCTTGCCAATTGACGCCCAACCCCCGCCCATGCTCTCCTACGCACCTTGTTACGGGTGCCCTTCACAGGGTGAAACGGGAAACCGGTGAATCATGTGCTTTACTCTAAGGCCATGTCAGTCCGGTGCTGCCCCCGCAACGGTAAGCGAGCGAAGCGTCAGATCCACTGTGCCAATACGGCATGGGAAGGTGATGCTTTCAGGTTCAGGCCAAGCCTTTGCCCCTCGTGAGCCCGGAGACCGGCCCGCAACACAAAGTGACCAGTACGGTCACTGAACCAACAAACCCGCGGTGGGCGGGCGCTGTTTGAAACCTTGCGCGCCTGGTCGTGCGGTTTTTTGCATGCGCTCTTAATCCCCGCTGACAGACCAGAGGGAAACGCCATGTCGATCATCAGCAGCGCCGAACACACATCCGCGAGCACCACCTCAACCCTGACCCAACGTCTGACCGTCGCCGTCTGCGCGTCGATCCTTGGCGCCTGCCTTGTGTATTTTGCCGGTTTCTCGCACATCGAAGCCGTGCACAACGCCGCCCACGATACCCGTCACAGCTCCGCGTTCCCGTGCCATTGAGAGCTGTCGTCATGATCAAGCGTATTGCGCAAACCGCAGGTTTCACCGGGTTGCTGGCCGCCCTGTTGCTGACCCTGCTGCAAAGCTTCTGGGTCGCTCCGCTGATTTTGCAGGCCGAGACCTACGAAAAATCCGAGCCGGCCGCTGTTGAAATGCATGAACACGCCGACGGTGCGATGGCTGCCCACACTCACGATGCGCAAGCCTGGGAGCCGGAAGACGGCTGGCAGCGCGTGCTGTCGACCACCGGCGGCAACCTGGTGGTAGCGGTCGGTTTCGCCCTGATGCTCGCCGGCCTGTACACCTTGCGTGCGCCGACCAAAACCTCCCAGGGCCTGCTCTGGGGCCTGGCCGGTTATGCGACGTTCGTGCTCGCGCCGACGCTCGGCCTGCCACCTGAATTGCCCGGCACTGCCGCCGCCGATCTGGCACAACGGCAACTGTGGTGGATTGGCACCGCTGCTTCCACTGCCGTCGGTATCGCCCTGATCGTATTCAGCCGTCACTGGCTGATGAAAGTCCTCGGCGCAGCGATTCTCGCCGTCCCCCATGTGATTGGCGCGCCGCAACCGGAAGTGCATTCGATGCTCGCTCCGGAGGCACTGGAAGCCCAGTTCAAAATCGCTTCGCAATTGACCAACGTGGCGTTCTGGCTGGCCCTGGGCCTGATCAGCGCCTGGTTGTTCCGTCGCAAAAGCGATGGTCAATACCACGCATGACGGATATCAGCACAGCGCCGACCCTGGTGGTCGGCCTGGGCTGCCAGCGCGGCTGCCCCGTCAGCACGTTGCTGGCGCTGCTCGATCAGGCACTGGAGGCGCACCAGATTGCTCGTCATGAAATCAAGGCCCTGGCCAGCATCGACTCCAAGCGTGACGAACCTGCGCTAATCGAACTGGCCCAGCAGCTTGGCCTGGAATTGATGTATTTCAGCAGTGAACAACTGGCCGCTTATGAACCGCAACTCAGTCATCAATCGCAAATAGCGTTTGAACGCACCGGTTGCTACGGCGTGGCGGAAAGCGCCGCACTGGCCCTGGCGGAACAACTGGCCCAGGCCCCGGCAAAACTGCTGATTCCACGACAAAAATACGCCCAGGCAACCCTGGCATTGGCCGGCGCGGCATAAAAAACCCGATAATCCCCACCGTTGATCATGAACACTCTTCATCTGAAGCCCTGTTCAGCCCCTTTTTTCCCCACAGGAACCGACGATGACCGTCTACTTCATTGGCGCAGGTCCCGGCGACCCCGAACTGATTACCGTCAAGGGCCAGCGGCTGATTCGCAGTTGTCCGGTGATCATTTATGCCGGTTCCCTGGTACCGGCCGCCGTACTGGAAGGTCACTGTGCCGAACAGGTGGTCAACAGCGCCGAACTGCACCTGGAACAGATCATCGACCTGATCAGGACCGCCCACGCCAACGGTCAGGATGTTGCCCGGGTGCACTCCGGCGATCCGAGTCTTTATGGCGCCATTGGCGAGCAGATTCGCTATCTGCGCGAGTTGGGAATTGCGTTCGAAATCGTCCCAGGCGTGACGGCCACAGCCGCTTGCGCTGCGCTTTTGGGTGCGGAGCTGACGCTGCCGGACGTTTCGCAGAGCGTGATTCTGACGCGCTACGCCGACAAGACCACCATGCCACCCGGAGAGGAGTTCTCCAGCCTCGCGCAACACGGCGCGACCATGGCGATTCACTTGGGGGTCAATCACCTGGCGAAGATCGTTGAGGAACTGCTGCCCCATTACGGCGCCGATTGCCCGATTGCGGTGGTCCACCGCGCGAGCTGGCCGGATCAGGATTGGGTGATGGGAACACTCGAGGATATTGCCGGGAAGGTTGAAGCCAAGGGCTTTCGCCGTACGGCGTTGATTCTGGTGGGTCGGGTGCTGGGCAGCGACCACTTCAGCGAGTCATCGCTTTATCGCGCGGGGCATGCTCATTTGTATCGCCCGTAGGGCCCCATCGCGAGCAAGCTCGCTCCCACATTGAAATGCGGTCAACTGTGGGAGCGACGGTGCGGCGATCCGACTTGCTCGCGATGGCGTCAGTAAATTTCACCCATAAAAAAACGGCGCTCACGGGGCGCCGTTTTTTCAATCCGCAGCGAACACCTTAGTAATAGGCGTTTTCTTTCTGCGTGTGGTCGGTCACGTCGCGAACGCCTTTGAGCTCCGGGATGCGCTCGAGCAAAGTGCGCTCGATGCCTTCCTTCAGCGTCACGTCGGCCTGGCCGCAGCCCTGGCAACCACCGCCGAACTGCAGGACGGCGATGCCGTCTTCGACCACGTCGATCAGGCTGACCTGACCGCCATGGCTGGCCAGCCCCGGGTTGATCTCGGTTTGCAGGTAGTAGTTGATGCGCTCGTTGACCGGGCTGTCGGCATTGACCATCGGTACTTTGGCGTTTGGCGCCTTGATGGTCAGCTGGCCGCCCATGCGGTCGGTGGCGTAGTCGACAACCGCATCGTCCAGGAAGGCTTCGCTGAAGTGGTCGATGTACGCGGTGAAGCTTTTGAGCCCCAGCGCGGTGTCTTCGGGTTTTTCTTCGCCCGGCTTGCAGTAGGCAATGCAGGTTTCGGCGTACTGGGTGCCAGGCTGGGTGATGAAGACGCGGATGCCGATGCCCGGGGTGTTCTGCTTGGACAGCAGATCAGCCAGATAATCGTGGGCGGCGTCAGTGATGGTAATAGCGGTCATGGAAACTCCTCGCAGGCTTGGGCGCAGTTTACGCCAATCAACGCGCCGGACAAAGTCCTAGTATTTTTGTCGGGAAAGATTCCGACGATCCCCCTGGTTTTCTGTAGGAGCGAGCTTGCTCGCGATGGTCGCCAACGATAACGCGCACTCCCGGGTTTACGCGGAGCACTTGAGACCATCGCGAGCGAGCTCGCTCCTACAAGGGGATTTGTGGTGGTTCAGAGATTCTCGTAGCGGTTCATGTCCAGCACGCCCTCTTCCACCGGATCGGTTTCTTGGATGTAGCGGCTCAGGTCATGGAAATAAGCCCAGAATTGCGGATGACTGCGGCGTATTCCCCAACGTTCGACGATTTTCTCGAAGCTGTCGGTATCCTTGGCGCTTTCCATCGCATCCACAAACGCCGGCACTTGCCCGGCCGGGATGYTGAACATGAAGTTCGGATAGCTGCTGAGTACRCCCGGGAAAATCGTCAGAGTGTCGAGCCCYGGCTGATAGCGCAGCGATTCGCCRAGCAGGAATGCGACGTTGCTGTGGGCACGGTTGCGCAGCAGGCTATAGACCTCACGCTTGCCGCTACGGGTTTCGATGCGCAGCAGGGTCGCTTCCGGCAGTTGATCAATCACTTTCAACCCGGCCGCCGGACGCGAAGTCAGGCGGCTTAGCGTCTGTTCGGCACTTTGCAGGTCCGGATCAATGTTCGGCCGCGAGCAGTAGGCGCCGTCGCAGCGGTTGATCGGGTCGGGTCTGGCATTGAGATCGCCGTAACGGGCCAGCAACTGCATGGCAAAGTCGCGCTTGGGATCCTGCGGATTGAGATTCAAMGCAGTCGGCTTGTCATCGTCGATGGACTCGTAGTCCAGCCACATCTTGAATTTTCCACTGTTCTGATACCAGTCGTCGAGGTAGCCATCCCGGGAATCGGCAGGCATCAGGCGCAGGAAATTCTGCTCGGCACCGTTGCGGATCAGGTCGAAATACAGCCGCGTCTGGGCCTGGTGGGACACGTTGCCAAACACATCGAAGTTCACTGCCAGTTGATAGTAAGTACGCTCCAGCAGCGGATAGTCGAACAGCCAGATCGTTTGCGGCACGTCGCCGATCAGGCCTTTGGTCACCGAAGCACTGTCGAAATGGCGGAAGATGCTCAGCAGCGCATTGTCGTTGCCCGCCCACAGGGTCGACCAGCTTGGCGCCGGCAGGTCAGCGTAGCTGTCCCGACGCAAGGCTTCGTATTCATTACGTTTGTCGCGGTAGTCGTGCC
>NZ_JBFUIC010000133.1:0-12587 GCF_056402075.1 Pseudomonas sp. P4_C3 | reverse complement strand
TGTAGGAGCTGCCGAAGGCTGCGATCTCTTGATCCTCAAACCGCAACGGCCATCTGCTGCCTGTCCACCGCCACCAATGTCTCGATCATCGCCCGCGCCGCTGGCGACAACCTGAACCCTGTGCGACTGACGATCCCGCACCGTGCATTCATGCTCTCGATGTTCTGCGGAAGGTTGCGCCAGTGCAGCAGCGCCAGTGAACCCTGTGCGATGTCTTCAACAAACGCCTCCTCGGTGCCCACGCCAATCGCATTCGATTGCAGCACCACTTTCACCAGCGCCGGAAAATGTTCGGTCTCGATGGTCGGTGAAAAATCCACCCGTCCACTGAGGTTCGCCAGCAGTTTGCGAATGCCTGGCGGGATCATCGTGGTCGCAAGCGGGTAATCGAACATGTCGTTGGTCGACAGGCTCTCCTTGGCCAGCAGCGGGTGCCCCGGCCGGCAGAAAAACACACCGCGCTTGGGCGTCAGGGCCTGGGTCTGAAAGTTCGGGTCGGATTCGAAATGGCGGATGTCGGCGATGAAGAATTCGATCTCCTCACGGCTCAGCGCACGGCTGAGTTTTTCCCAGTTATCCACCTCAAAGCAGGTGCGCACTTTCGGGTGCGCGTTGATGAATTGCGCCACCGCATCCGGCACCAGTTTCACCGCCGGTGCCGGGCCGCAGCCGAAACGCAGCTCACCGGCATCGAGCTTGGTCATCTGCGTCACTTCGGCATTCAAGAGGGCCGCGCCTTGCACCAGGCTGCGGGCATGTTGCAGCACCACCAGGCCTTCGGGGGTGGGGCGCAAATCCTTGTTGCCGCGGTCCACCAGGACGCAGCCAAACTCGTGCTCCAGCCCCTGAATGCTGCGGCTGAAGGCGGGCTGGGTAATGCCCATGGCCTCGGCTGCGCGCACGAAACTGCGGTGTTCGTCGAGGGCGATGAAGTAACGCAACTGGCGAAGATCCATATGCTTTTCCGGCATCCTAAAAATAGCTCGAAGGCATTTGCGACGAGGGTTGACTGAGGTTTTAAATGCAACCTCTTATTCCGTCAACGAAGCATGTAGATATCTATTAGATCTAAATTGAATATAGATAGAGCAGTGTTTCGCGGCCGGTTCAACCGCAAGCAGTCTGATGAGGGTCTACCCATGAGCAATGCCGCTTTCGCAGTACAACCCGCTGTTCACGCGCTTGAAATCCACCCGGTGGCTGGTCGCATCGGTGCCGAAATTCGTGGCGTACAGCTTTCGGGCGAGCTGGATGCCGCCACTGTTGAAGCCATTCAACAGGCGCTGCTGCAATACAAAGTGATCTTCTTCCGCGAGCAGACCCAACTCGACGATCAGCGCCAGGAGGCGTTCGCCCACCTGCTCGGCGAGCCGGTGGCACACCCGACCGTACCGGTGCGCGAGGGCACGCGTTTTCTGTTGGAACTGGACGGTGCCGAGGGCCAGCGAGCCAGCTCCTGGCACACTGACGTGACCTTCGTCGAGGCCTACCCCAAAGCTTCGATCCTGCGCTCGGTGGTGGCCCCGGCTTTCGGCGGCGACACCCTGTGGGCCAACACTGCCACCGCCTATGACGGGTTGTCGGTGGAGCTGCGTGAGCTGGCCGACAAGCTGGTCGCCGTGCACAGCAACGAATACGACTACGCCGGTACCAGGCCAGACGTCTCGGCCGAGAAACTGGAGCGCTATCGCAAGATCTTCACTTCGACCGTCTACGAAACCGAACACCCGGTGGTCCGCGTGCACCCGGTCAGCGGTGAAAAGAGTCTGCTGCTGGGGCATTTCGTCAAACGCATCAAGGGCTATTCCCAGGCCGATTCGGCGCACCTGTTCGGCTTGCTGCAAAGCCATGTGATCCGCCAGGAGAACATCGTGCGCTGGCGCTGGAAGGCTGGCGATGTGGCGATCTGGGACAACCGCTCCACTCAGCATTACGCGGTGGATGACTACGGGACTCAAGACCGGATCGTGCGGCGGGTGACGCTCAAGGGAGAAGTGCCGGTGGGTGTGAATGGGCAGGTCAGTCAGACCGTGAAAGGGCCGGATATCGGCGGCGTCTGAGCCGACGCCTTCGCGGGCAAGCCCGCTCCCACACTGACCGTGTGAACACTGGAGATCCCCTGTGGGAGCGAGCCTGCTCGCGATGGCGGCCTGGCAAGCAATAAAGCATTTCTTTTGATCGGGAACCCCGCCTTATGAGTCCGTTGTACCTCGCCCCAACGTCGTCACCCCAACGGCTCAAACGCCTGCCTCTGGCCCTGCTGCTGGCAGGAAGCGCCGGTTGGACCCAAGGCTATGCGGCCGACAGCACCACCCCTGAAACCACCCCCGCAAAAACCGCCACGGCCGACAATGCACAACTGGAAACCGTGACCGTAACCACCCGCCGCCGCGAAGAAAGCGCGCAGGATGTGCCGACGCCCATGAGCGTGGTCAGCGGCCAGACCCTGGAAATCCAGCGGGTCTATCGCATCCAGGATTTGCAGCAACTGGTGCCCAGCGTCAACGTCGCCTACATGCATGCGCGTCAGTCCAGCGTGTCGATTCGAGGCCTGGGCAACAACCCGGCCAGCGATGGCCTGGAGGGCAGTGTCGGGCTGTACATCGACAATGTTTATCTCGGTCGGCCGGGCATGGCCGTGTTCGACCTGATGGACATCGAGCAGCTTGAAGTGCTGCGCGGTCCGCAAGGCACTTTGTTCGGCAAGAACACCACGGCGGGCGTGATCAACATCAGCACCCGTGCGCCGACTTTTACCCCGGAACGCAGCATCGAATCTTCGGTCGGCGAGGACGGTTATTTCCAGACCAAGGGCACGATTTCCGGCCCGCTCAATGACGAACTCGCCGGACGCTTTTCTGCGTATCGCACCCGCAGCGATGGCGATATCAAGAACGAATTCGACGGCCACGATTTGAACGGCGGCTCCCGCGATGGCTTCCGTGGCCAGTTGCTGTTCAAGCCCAACGAATCATTCAGCCTGCGCTGGATCGGCGACTACAACGAGGAGGATTCCAGCGCCGGCACCCGGGTGTTGTTCAACACCGGGCCGACCATCAATGGCACCAACCTTTACCAGCGTCGGGCCAATGCGGCGGGTGCGACACTGGTTGACGGCACGCACCGCAAGGTCAATCTGAACGATGACCAGCACGTCACCGTGCACCAGGGCGGCACGTCGGTCGAGGCCAACTGGACGCTGCCGAGCGACTTCACCCTGACCTCCATCAGCGCCTATCGCTGGTGGAATTTCACCCCACGCAATGATGATGGCCTGAACGTATCCGTCTTCCACAACGCCGGCGTTTCGGTGGAGGATAAGCAGTATTCCCAAGAGTTTCGCCTGGCGTCGCCTACCGGTGGATTCTTCGATTACGTGCTCGGCGCCTACTACTTCGGTTCCGACCTGGACAACAAATCCTTCACCTTTTACGGCCCGCAAGCGGACATCTGGAACGGTACGCCCAACGGTGCGCTGAACAACATCGACAGTGTCGGCAACGGTCATATCGAAACCAACAGCTTCGCGCTGTTCGCCCAAGGCACCTGGCACCTGACCGAGCGCCTGGATTTCACCGCCGGGTTGCGCGGCACCTATGAAGAGAAAAACGCCAGGGTGACCCGTGATGCGCCGGCCGGTGGTGCCGCGGTCACCGGTGCGGCGGCCGCGGCACGACGCGCTCGTGCGGGGGTCTTCGATTCCGGTGATCTTAACCAGTACAGTTCCAGTCCCTCGGGCCTGTTGAACCTCAGCTACCGCCTCACCGACGACCTGCTCACCTACGCCACGTTGTCCCACGGCGAAAAATCCGGAGGGGTCAATCTGGCTGTCGGCACCGCGCCGGTGGCCGGCGCCGATTCGCTGCTGATTGGCACCGAGCGCGCCAACAACGCCGAACTCGGTTTCAAGAGCACCCTGTGGGACCGTCGCCTGCAACTGAATGCCAACGTGTTCTGGACCCAGGTCAACGGCTATCAGACCAACGCCTTCGACGAAGTCAACCGCGTGCAGTTCCTGACCAACGCCGGCTCGGTGCGCTCCCGTGGCGTGGAATTCGAAAGCACCCTGCTTGCGTTGCGCGGCCTGACGCTGAACATCAATGGCTCGTACAACGATGTGAGCTACCTCTCGTACAAAGATGCACCCTGCCCACCGGAAGTCAGCCTGGCGCCGGGCGCTCCGGCATCCTGCGACCTCAGCGGGCATCAAGTGGTGGGCGCTTCGAAATGGATCGGCAACGCTAACGGCGAATACAAGTGGAACCTGAGCAACGGCTTCGAAGAGTACGTCACTGCCAGCTATGCGTTCCGCTCCAAAGCAGTGGGCACGGTGGAAGATTCCGACTTCGGGCAGATCCCGAGTTATGCAGTGGTCAACCTGTCCACCGGCCTTCGCGGCGACTTCAACCAGGGGCAGTGGGACGTTTCGTTATGGCTGAAAAACGCTTTCGACAAAACCTACTACACGACGCTGTGGACGGCTGCGAATGGCGGTTATGAAGGCCTGCTCGGCACGCCACGAACGCTGGGCGTGACCGGTCGATACGACTTCTAAGAAGGGGGGGTTCAGCAATGGGCAATGTCCAGACCGCTGCCAGTGCGCATGAAGTGTTGTGGCGCCAGGCACCTGGTGGCGAGTTGGTCGACCTCGGCCGACCGCACCGCGTGCCCTTGGGCCAGTTGCGTTTGCAGCGTTCGCCCAAGGGCATTTTGAGCCGAAGGGAAACGATCCTGCTCGGCGTGCTGGCGCTGCTGGTGCATGGCGCGGTGATTTATTGGGTCAATCAGCAACCGACCCCAGTGCTGCCGATCGTGCCGCCGGAAATTCCGCCGATGACCATCGAGTTCTCGCGGCCGGCGCCACCGGTGGTCGAACCACTGCCACCACAACCCGTGCCGCCAGTGGTTGAGCCGCCTCCGCCCGTGGAAGACGAACTGGCCGTGAAACCACCGCCACCGAAGCCGGTTCCCAAGCCTAAACCGGTGGCCAAACCGATACCGATACCGAAACCGGCGCCCAAGGCGGTTGAGCAACCACCCGCGCCTGTGACACCGGCAACGCCCGTCGCCGCCCCGGCATCACCTGCACTGCCGGCGCCCGCGCCTGTGACACCGGCCTCCGCAACGGCCGGCTACTTGAAAAACCCGGCGCCGGAATACCCGTCGCTGGCCCAGCGTCGCGGCTGGGAAGGCACGGTGTTGTTGCGCGTGCACGTGCTGGCCAGCGGCAAGCCCGGCGAGATCCAGATCCAGAAAAGCAGCGGTCGTGATGCACTCGACGAGGCCGCGCTGAACGCGGTGAAACGCTGGAGTTTCGTGCCGGCCAAGCAAGGTGATGTCGCCCGGGACGGCTGGGTCAGCGTGCCCATCGATTTCAAGATTCATTAAACCGAAACCAATTTCGCGCGAAACGTTTACACGAGGAATACACCATGACTTTACTGGCATCTCCACTTGAATCCATCGAAAGCGCGGTGATCTGGCTGCTGGTGGTTTTTTCCGTCGCGACCTGGGGTCTGGCATTGCTCAAGGGCGTGCAGTTCGGTCGCCTCAAGGCACAGGATCGAAAGTTTCATCAACAGTTCTGGGCTGCGTCGAGCCTCGACTCGGCGGCCGAACTGAGCGAAACACGGCCCGGTGCCGCGGCCCGTGTCGCGCAGGCCGGTTATGCGGCCATCCAGGTGGGCGAGGCGCCGCAAGCGGCGGATTTGAGTCAGGCGATCAACCATCAGGATCGCCTGGAGCGGGCCTTGCGTCAGCAGATCGTGCGCGAGCGCCGGTCGCTGGAAACCGGGTTGGCGGTGCTCGCGAGCATTGGCAGTACCTCGCCGTTCATTGGGTTGTTCGGCACGGTGTGGGGAATCATGGAAGCGTTGAAAGGCATCAGCGCGGCGGGCTCGGCAAGCCTGGAAACGGTTGCCGGACCGATTGGCGCGGCATTGGTCGCCACCGGTGTGGGGATCGCCGTCGCGGTGCCGGCGGTGCTGGTGTACAACTATTTTTTGCGCCGTTTGAAACTGACGGCGGCGGACCTGGATGACTTCGCCCATGACTTCTACAGCCTGGCGCAGAAGAGTTCGTTCCGTGTGCTGATCCACCCGAAGGCGCACAAGGTGGCAGCCCAGGACAATGCGCAGAAAGTGAAGGAGGCGTCCTGATATGGCTTTCTCCACGCAAGACTCTGATGAGGTGCTGAGCGAGATCAACGTGACGCCACTGGTGGATGTGATGCTGGTGTTGCTGGTGGTGTTCATCGTCACCGCGCCGCTGCTGACCAACGCAATTCCGATCAACCTGCCCAAGACCGAAGCGGTGGCGCCGGTGGAGCAGAAAGATCCGTTGGTGGTGAGCATCGACGGTGCCGGCAAACTGTTTATCAACAAGGACGAGATACAACCGGACTTGCTGGAGTTCAACCTCAAGTCGGTGAAGGCCAAGGACCCCGAGGTGCGCGTGCAGTTGCAGGCCGACAATGGTGTGAATTACGGCGAGGTGGCGCGGGCCATGGCGTCGATTGAGCGGGCAGGGATTACCAAACTGTCGGTGATTACTGCGCGTTAACGGATTTTCGTTTTCCGGGGCCGTCTCCTTGGCAGGGTGCGGCCCTTTTTTTATTCCCGAAACAGAATTGACCCCTGTAGGAGCTGCCGCAGGCTGCGATCCTTTGACCTTGTTTTTTTAAAATCAAAAGATCGCAGCCTGCGGCAGCTCCTACAGAGATGGTTGTATATTCTATGTTGGTCTTAATAAATAGCTTCTTATTCCTTAACGAATATAAATCCTCTCCCTATACTCGACCGAGAACAGACACGCAGCAGGAGAGCTCCCCCATGCGCAACGAATCAATTCGCTACCTGATTGTGCCGGGCTGGCAAGGATCGCCGGAAGATCATTGGCAAAGCCACTGGCAGAACAGCCTGCCGAACAGTGCGCGGGTGGAGCAGGCCGACTGGCTGACGCCACGTCGCGAAGACTGGGTCGCGGCGCTGGCCGAGGCGATTGCCGCCGACAGCACGCCGGTCATCCTGATCGCCCACAGCCTGGGTTGCATCACCGTCGCCCATTGGGCAGCGAGCGCCCCCGTGCAGTTTTTGCGTCAAGTACGCGGTGCCTTGCTCGTCGCGCCGGCAGATGTCGAACGCCCGGCCTGCGTGCCGGCCTTGCGTAACTTCGCGCCGATTCCGACGGACCTGCTGCCATTCCCGAGCCAGGTTGTCAGCTCCGACAACGACAGCGCCGTCAGTGCACCGCGTGCCCTGGAACTGGCGCGTCATTGGGGGGCCGAGGCGGGGATTCTGGCGGGGGCGGGGCATATCAACGTCAAGTCCGGTCACCAGCGCTGGGAGCAGGGTTTTGCCTATCTCTATCGCTTGCAGAACCGCATGGAACACCACGCCCTGCGTCGCGCTTGAACACTTTCTTTATTTAACGCCCCCGTCTCCCGGCGGTTTTGGGCGGGAGTCTGCCATGAGCTTTGAAACCTTCGGTCAGCCGCTGCTGACCTTTCCCGATGCCGAAAAAAGTCCCCTGAGCATCCGCGCCAAGGCGCTAGTGTTTGTCGATCCGCGTTCGCGGCAATTGCGTGAAGACCTGGAGCAACTGGCCACGCGTTCAGTGTCAGTGCTGATCCGTGGCGAAACCGGCACCGGCAAGGAATTGCTGGCGCGGCATATCCATCGCGCCAGTGATCGCGGCGGGTTATTCGTCTCGGTCAACTGCGGCGCCATCAGCCCGACTTACGCCGACGCCGAGTTGTTCGGCTATGCGGCGGGCAGTTACAGCGGCTCGGCGAGCAGTCGTGCCGGGTGGTTCGGTTCGGCTAACGGCGGCACGCTGTACCTGGACGAAATCGGCGACCTGCCGCTGCCGATCCAGATCAAGCTGCTTGCCGCACTGGAAAACCACGAAGTCACCCGCGTCGGTGCCCAGCAGCCGAGCCCGGTGGATGTGCGGCTGGTGGCGGCCACCAGCATCGATCTGGCCCAGGCGGTTGCCGCCGGAAAATTCCATGAACGGCTCTATCACTACCTCAGCGAAGGCCCGCTCGAATTGCCGGCGTTGCGTGAGAGGGTGGGGGATATCCTCTCGCTGGCGGAGTACTTCCTCGGCATCTACAGCCAACGCCTGGACCTGCCGGTACCGCTGATCAGCGAGGAGGCGCAACAAGTGTTGGAGCGGCACAGTTGGCCGGGCAATACCAGGGAGCTGGAGAACGTCATTCACTTTGCATTGCTGGTCAGTACGGGTGACGAAATATTGCCGGAACATTTGAATCTGTCGGTTGCCCGGCCATCTGCGGTTCTTATACAAGGATGGATAGATCAACTTGTTCAACAAGGAGATGTCGCTGAAGTCCGGGCGCTGAAAAAACATTTCACAAGCATCAATATATAAACTCATTGATTATATTTATAACGAAACCAGGCAATTGATTGTTGCTTGGTTTTTTTGTGGGGGCTGATCCTTGTTTTATATTTTGTAATATTTGCAGTGTGGTTGTGACAATTTTGCGTTTTGCAGGCCGATGGGGTTTGATATATCTTTTAACTTCTCTTGGATACATTGATATCCGTCATTGTTAAATATCATATGAAAAAGGATTTTTCTGTGAGGCTTGTTGAAAATAATGCTGCGATAGCCCCGGGTGCCGACGATGAGTTGGAAGATATCAATCTCCTTGCCGAAGGTCATATGCCTGCTGATCCGGGGATGGCACCCCAGTCTTTTCAAGAGGCTGATTCTCCTGAGTGGATAGACCTCAAACGATTTCAAGTCTTCTCGACGTCGGGCGGAAATACAATTTACGCCAATGGGTATCAGCAGTTGAAATTGATGGTGGTTGTGCAAGCTGTAGACGATGGGCAAAAGGTAGTAGGCATTTCCCAAAGCGAGTTCGACAGCATTCAACTGCTGGATGCCTATTCCGGCAAAGCCCTGCCGATAGACAACATCCGAGACGGCGAGGAACTGGCATGGAAATGCGCGCTGGAACGACGCTTACCATACGAGCCGTTTCCTCACACGGGTGAACCGCGTGGCCCGGTTGTGCGGGGGAAAGCCATCTTTCTCAAGGAGTTCTACGTCAGCAGCAACTCTCCCGAGCCCATCAAGCTGATTGCAGCCATTACCCGTTCGGACGGGAAGGCATTCTATTCGGAAGAAACCTCGGAATTCGGTGAAATAAGCCTGAGGACCGTTCCACCGCCGATCTATCGAAAAGAACAGTTCAGGGTCAAACACCTATCCGGCAACTTGCAACCGACAGAGAACCTTGCCAAGGTTGATCGATATGTTCTGGATCTGTTAGTGGATCAGCACCATATAAAATTCATCGATTGCTCGATTAGCGGCGTGTTGCATGCACGCAGCGAGTATCCCGATTATCTCGGGTATTACGCCGTTGGCTATTTTAAAGGGCTCAAGGCTAATCATGGCACGGAGGTGTTGTGGGAAACAGCCGATAAACTTGCGACCTGCCATGAAGAACAAGGCAAAGTCACTTTTTTGATGCACTTTGCCAGAAAGGGCGGAACGTCCCATGTTCGATATGATCATTTGTTGGTGAGGGTGTTTGTTCGGGATATGTATGGGAACAGGCATGAAGTCGACGTCGCAATGAATACCCGAAATCCTTCGATGATCGAAGTTGTTTAATTTTACTGTGTCTGCAAAGTCAAGGAATGATGATGAGTACAGCAGYGCCAGAAGTGGAGTCCAACGCATTCAATTTTTCTGAGTTTATCCAGTCTGGAGTTGATGTCCGTACCGGCTCTTATAGTACCAGCATTAATCTCGCGGGGTGGGTGGCTAACAATATCAATGGTCCGCAGGTATCCTTTAGTATTTCATTCGATAGTTTCCGCACAACAGATCTCGGTTGGGGACGCGGTTGGTCATTGGGTTTGAGCTCCTACAATCGGAAGACCCGTAAACTGACCCTTGCAAGCGGAGTTTCTTATCGTGTCTACATCAGCCGAGGGCGGCTCGTCGTCAAGGATAAAAAGCTTCAAGACACCCTGGTCACGCTCGACGGCGACAATCTGGTTGTCAGCCATAAAAACGGTCTGATCGAGAAGTTGGTCAGGCCGGATGAAACGTATGACGAATGGTTGCCCGAACAGGTTCACTCCAACGAAGGGCGCTCGATCAGTCTGAAATACATGTTGGTACGGGGCCGCCGTGTCCTGCACGAAATTCACGATCAGCAACACCGCCTCGTGGCCCTGAGTTATGAAACGAAAGATCAACCCGCCAGCATTACCGTATGGCCTGATCATCCGCAAAGACGCTTGAAGTTTGTTTTGCGGGTTCGCGATGGATGGCTCCGGCAGATATCCCTTGATCACGGTACCGCCGAGCACCTTGCATGGTCATTCGATTACCAATTACTCAATGGTTTTCTGGTCATGACGGATGTCCGCGCGCCGGGTGGCAGTGTCGAGAGTATTGAGTACGCTCCTCAGAAGCACCGGTTACCGCTCGGGGCACCAATCAATGCTTTGCCGGCGGTGCGGCGCAGTGTTCTGGTGCCGGGTACAGGGTTGCCGACGATCACCCGTGTCTATGAATACTCCGACAAAAATTTCCTCGGCTATCAATCGGGACTTCGTTGGGTGCAGGACGGGGACCATCTGCACGGGCACAAAGGGCCTTACACCTACTCCTGTACCGAACGCCTGGTTACGGGTGTGGGCGACAAGACAGTTGAACTGAGTCGCATCGAAAGAACCTACAACCGCTTCCACCTGATGACCTCGGAAAAGTCCCTTTCCAACGGGAAGGTGCAGCAACGAACGATTACCTATCACGATGTTGACGGTCTGGACTTCTCCGATCAGCCCGCCCATTTCCAACTGCAGAAGACATCTGTCGTCAGTTATGTCGATACTTCTACGAACGCCGCGCCCCGAACCGAAACCACCCATACGACCTATGATGAATCCGGCAATCTGCTAACGCAGATAAATCCGAGCGGAGCCCGGGAGGAATACGTCTATTATCCGGCAGAAGGTGCCGAGGGTTGCCCCCCCAACCCACTGGGTTTCGTCACGGCATTGAAGGAGCGATCGGTCACGCCTTCACCTGATTTTGCCCCGGCGCCGACGGTCATTGTCCGTTTTTCCTACATTGACTTGCCCTCCATGCGCGAAGACGGTCACCGGTTTTTGTTGCCTCAAAGCGAAAGGCTGTTTGAAGGAGGGAATAAAGAGCCATGCGTGGATACTCGATTCGAGTACATCGATGATGCCAGCGATGCGTTTTACGGACGCCTCAAGAGTCGCTCGCAAGCCGAGCACAACGGCAACCGCCGTCTCGAATTCAAATATTCAATTGATGGAGATTGGGTAGAAACCCTTCAACAATTGTACGTGGGTAGCGAAAGGCATGATCGCAAAGTCTGGCATGACCGATTTATCGGACAGGAAGTCAAGCTTCGGGATGGGGGCGGCAGTGAGTTGTTGAAGAAGTACGACAATCTGAACCGTGTCGTTCGCGAGACAGCGGCATTCGATGGAACGGATATCGCGTCACGCATCACTGAATTCTACGGCGAAAGCCAGTCAGAGGACGGCGCAACCATCGGCATCACTAACATACGGGGTGTGCTGAGCAAGATTTGGCTCGACGGGGTCGGGCGCACGACCAAAGTCAAAGTTCAGGATGTCGATTCACCCGAAAAGCCAATGCGTTTGAGCTATGAGGCCCACTACGACAATTTTGGTCGACTGGTGAGCGAAGTCAGCCAGGATTGGTGCGATGACAAGGCCACTGCGTCAACCACGACCTACAGCCACGACGGCTGGGGGCGCGTATGCAGAACGGTAGGTCCTGATGGTGTCGCGGTGAACGATGTGTTTGACCCGGTTTCATTGACTCGAACATGCTGGTGCGACGGCGCTGGAAAAACCCGTTCTGTATTGAACGTGTTCGGTAAGCCAGATCGGGAAGAACGCATCGATTCCGAAGATGTGGTCACTATTACCGCGACTTTTTCCTATGACGGACTTGGGCGTTGCCTGACGCAAACCAACGAGGCAGGATTCGAAACGCGCTTGCGTTATGACCTTTTCGGTCGTCTGATCGAGACGGTTCTGCCGGATGGTACTTCGATAAAAAAAAAGTATGACCCTCTGAGCACGGGTGATCATCCGATCGAAATCAGTGCCGATGACTACGTGTTGGGCACCCGGACTTATGACGGTTTATTACGTGTCACCCGTACGACCGTCGGCGGCAGAACCGCAACAAGGACCTATGAAGGTGGGGGCGCTCAAGCTGTGCAGCAAGTGACGGCGGCGGGCGATATTTTCAGGTTCACTCTTGATCCCATGCTCAACGGGGCCGTGACCGCGCGGATGGGCAGCCACGCTCAATCAGCCAGATATCGATTTGATCCATTGACCGGGCAACTCGTCGAAACCTCCAGCCCTGCCATCCAGCGCCGGGTTGAGTACGCCAGGTCGGGCAAAGAGAAGTCCCAGGAGTGGATCTCCAGAGAAGGCCGCTTCGGCACCGCCACTACCCGTTCATTGAATGGGCTGCCCATCAGCTTTACCGATGTTAACGATGTAGAAACTACTTATGTC
>NZ_JBFUIC010000132.1:0-12764 GCF_056402075.1 Pseudomonas sp. P4_C3 | reverse complement strand
CGTTTGCATTTCGCAGTCCTGCTTCTTATCTTTCCTGGTGCACCGGCCTTTTATCAGTGGTGCACCAGGCTTCGACTGGAAATGCCGAGGACTACTTCAACTTGGAAAGTCGTCCATTGAGTTATCTGAATTTCAGTAGAGCGTAGGTAATCGCCATCCAACTTAGAGTAATGATCGTCATTACTACGTTAATCATCAGAAGACGCTTCAGGTGGGGCGGGAAGTTTTCGATATCGATAGGGTCCACATCACCGAGGCGTATATACGCCCTCGGTCGCACTACCATCCCGGCAATTTTAGTGATCAGTACAAATCCCCCAAACCAGCCCTGCCCCCGCCATCCTGGCCCCCAAATGAAAATGTAGCGACTGTTTTTCAAGGCTTCCATCATGGCATCCAGATGACGACGGCTCAGGTACAGGCAGTAAGCAATGTTCATAGCCCCCAGCAGAATTGGACCGCCAGCAACAGTAACTGCAATCCACGGGGACCAAGTGTCGATGCTGGTCATGGCTGTCTTATTTCAAACATTTTCTCACCTACGAATTCGCCCCCCATACCACCCGCTTCTGTCCCCACCCACGCGCTAATCCCTACCACGGCCCCAACGCAGATAACACCACCTATTGCCGTGGTAACCCCAAGCGCAAGGCAAATAGAGCCACTAATCAAAGGAGCTCCTGCCCCACCCGCAATCCCACCAATGGTAGACCCTACAAATTTTCCTCCTTCAGTAAATTTCACCTTCTCACAAGCCGCTCCAGAGTCACCAACACAAACTTCCTGAATAGCCAGCAACGATGAAACTCCACCAATCCCAATTCCGATGTACCCCCCGGCGCCCATGTACTTCGCCGCCCGACTGATCGCCTTCACATGGGTCGCGTAACCCGGTATCTGCCCCGGCGCACCAGCCTTGTCCCAGTGGTGCACCAGACTGCGACTGGAAATGCCGAGCGCCGTTTTTAGTTTGGGATGATCACCCAATGTCGTGTAGCCACGCAGGCGAGTGGAGTTCAGCAAGTGGGCGTCCAGCTGGGCGAGCAGCCGCTGGCGTTCGGCGAAGAACTGCGGCGACCGCAGGTGCCCATGCTGACGATAGCTGTCCTGATGCAGGCGCTCCATGGCTTGCAGGGTGTCACGCAGTCGGGTCAGGTGTTTTTCCATCACCACCGCGCTGACGCCAAGCCAGGTCGAGGATTGGCCAGTAAAGCTGGCGATTTCAGCCGCGTGGCGGAACATGAATTCCGCTTCGTCCGGCGTCAGGGGATCGAGTGCCAACTTGACCTGTTGCGCGGCCTGCATCAGCTGCGCTTCCTGGTAGGTGCAGGAGGTGTTGTTCGGATCGCTCAGTACGATCAGCGAACCGGCCTTGATATCGCCTCGCTCAGGATTGAGCGCTCGAAACTTGCGCATCACGACGGCATCGGGCGTGGCGAACAGCGTTGCCTCCAATGCCTCGCGGGTCATGCTTTTGGGTACCACATGGAAGCCCGGCTCTTGAGGTTTCGCGCGGGCGAATATCGCAGGCGCTGGAGGGTTCGAAGGGGCGAAACCAGGCTGACGTGGCGCGGCCGGTTGACTGGTTGCAGCACTGGAAACGGGTTGCGCGGCGCTCCTGCCCGTTCGCGGTGCAGAATTAGCGCTGCGATAGGTGGCCGTGACCACCGAAGGGATCAGCCGGGCCTTGCAGGGGCAATCGCTGTGGCTGTCCAGCGTGCCCGCCACGGCTTTGCCATGACTGATCATGTAGGAAATGCCACCGACGATCTTGTAAGTCTTGCCGTCCTTGCCACAGGTGACCCGATCACCTTCGCGGGCATGGGCGATGCCGTACATCATGACTCCGGTATGACCATCCAGGACTTTGCCGCCACAGGTAGTCTTGTCATGCAGGCCAATGAAATGTCCTTCGTTCATTGATGTTCTTCCTCCTTGATGGAAGGCAGAAAGTCCTCGGCCATCGACACACCTTCACGTCCCACTAACAAACAACCGCCCTGTAAGGTGTTGATGATCTCGTCGCCATTGCAGAGACGGCTGCCGACCAGCGGGGCGTCAAGACTGCGAAGAAATTCAGCGGAGACTTCGTTGGTATACAAGGGGTGCACAGGTGCATTCATTTACAACTTCCTTATCGTCATCGATTTGAGTTGCCTTTCCTTCTCATCTAGGCAGAAGCGCTGAGCAGAGAGAATATTGGGCGACGACGAATAAGACGGTGGGACGCGTGCTGAACGCAATCCAATGGCATAGCCAAAATGAACAAATAGGAATTTTCGCAATAACAAACAACCCATTTCCTACAAAGGTTGTTACACAGAATGTGTGAATAGCCGGTTTTTTATTGAGTGCAGGAACGCCCTGAATGGCTCAGGCCGCGTGGTAATCCGAATCGTCACTGCCACTTTTGTCCCGGGGCATGGAAGCATTGCCAGCATTTCGTTCATGAGGCTGATGATCCGGCCTGGCGATCTTGAGCGCCCGGTCGGCGACCTTGGCGTTATGCATCAGGCGACAGAACACGGCGGCGACGATGATCGACAGCAATGACCAGATGACAATGGCTTTGAGGAGCATGGCGAAACCTCTCGCGGCAAACAATTCTTACGATCGCCAGCGTCCATGCAGCAAAGGCTACCCATCCATTGTGGCAGGTGTACATGATCTTGCATTTGCTTGCTGATTTGAACTGTTTATCAGCTATCTCCCAAGATGAAGCGACAGTTTCCCGGACCGGTACTTTAATGGATGTTCTGGAGCGACTGATCACTGGGCTGTCATAGCCTTAAGGCTATGGATCCCATACCGAAAAGCTATTTCTTCAATCGGTGATCCGGATCCACGCTTAAGGATGATTAGCTGAAAAMAAAATCAAGAGGAGATGCCATGTCAACTGAATCGAAATGCCCGTTTAATAACGCCGCTGGCGGTGGCACGACGAACCGCGACTGGTGGCCGAACCAACTGAACCTGAAGATCTTGAGTCAACACTCGCCCAAATCAGACCCGTTGGGGGGCGACTTCAACTACGCCGAAGCCTTCAAGAGCCTGGACTTCCAGGCGTTGAAAAAAGACCTGACTGCGCTGATGAMCGATTCCCAGGACTGGTGGCCGGCGGACTTCGGTCACTATGGGCCTTTCTTTATCCGCATGTCCTGGCACGCCGCAGGCACCTATCGCACCGGTGACGGCCGGGGCGGCGCCGGCTCCGGCCAGCAACGCTTTGCACCGCTCAACAGCTGGCCGGACAACGTCAGCCTCGACAAGGCCCGTCGACTGCTCTGGCCGATCAAGCAAAAGTACGGCAACAAAATTTCCTGGGCCGACCTGATCGTCCTCACCGGCAACGTTGCACTGGAGTCCATGGGCTTCAAGACCTTTGGTTTTTCCGGTGGCCGCCCGGATGTCTGGGAACCGGACGAAGACGTCTACTGGGGCTCGGAAAGCAAGTGGCTGGGTGGCGACGTGCGATATGGCAAAGATGCCGGGCAAGCTCCCGCAGAGCGCAATCTGGAAAACCCACTCGCCGCCGTGCAGATGGGCCTGATCTACGTAAACCCCGAAGGCCCTGAAGGCAACTCCGATCCGGTCGCCGCCGGGAAGGACATCCGTGAAACCTTTGCGCGCATGGCTATGAACGACGAGGAAACCGTCGCGCTGATTGCGGGCGGTCACGCCTTCGGTAAAACCCACGGTGCCGGCCCTGTCGACCATGTCGGACCTGAGCCCGAAGCCGCTGGTCTCGAACTGCAGGGCCTGGGCTGGAAGAGCACGTTCGGTACCGGTAAAGGTGGCGACACTATCTCCAGCGGCCTGGAAGTGACCTGGACGACCACGCCAACCCGGTGGAGCAACAACTACCTGGAAAACCTGTTCGGTTACGAATGGGAACTGTCCAAGAGCCCGGCGGGGGCAAACCAGTGGAAGCCGAAAAACGGCGCTGGTGCCGGCACCATTCCAGATGCCCATGATCCGTCCAGACGGCGTGATCCGACGATGCTGACCACGGACCTGTCGCTACGCTTCGACCCGATCTATGAACCGATTTCCCGGCGCTTCCTGGCCAATCCAGACCAGTTGGCCGACGCCTTCGCCCGTGCCTGGTACAAGCTGATTCACCGTGACATGGGGCCGCTCTCACGCTACCTCGGCCCGGAAATGCCGAACGAAGAGCTGCTGTGGCAAGACCCGATCCCTGCCGTCGACCATCCACTGGTCAACGACAGTGATGTGGCCGCACTCAAGGGCAAAATTGCCGCCTCGGGGCTGTCAGTCTCGCAACTGGTATCGACGGCGTGGGCGGCGGCTTCCTCTTTCCGTGGCTCCGACAAACGCGGCGGCGCCAACGGCGGGCGTCTGCGCCTGGCACCGCAGAAGTCCTGGGAGTCCAACCAGCCAGAACAACTGGCCCGTGTGCTGGCAAAACTCGAAAGCATCCAGGGCGAGTTCAACAGTGGCGGCAAGAAAATCTCCCTGGCCGACCTGATCGTGCTCGCCGGTGGCGTGGGCGTGGAGCAGGCCGCGAAAAATGCCGGCCAAAGTGTGACGGTGCCTTTCACCCCAGGGCGCATGGACGCCAGCCAGGAACAGACCGACGTCGAATCCTTCGGATTCCTTGAACCGATTGCCGACGGCTTCCGTAATTACCTGAAGCAACAGTACCGTGTGCCGGCCGAAAAACTGCTGATCGACAAGGCGCAACTGCTGACGCTCAGTGCGCCGGAAATGACGGTATTGCTGGGTGGGCTGCGGGTGTTGAACACCAATGTCGGCCAGAGCAAACACGGTGTCCTCACCTCACGGCCGGAAGCCTTGACCAATGACTTCTTCACCAACCTGCTGGATATGGGCGTGGAGTGGAAGCCCGTGTCGGATGCCCGGCAAGAGTATGAAGGGCGCGATCGCAAGACCGGTGCAGTGAAGTGGACGGGGACGCGGGTTGACCTGGTCTTCGGTTCCAATGCGCAGTTGCGTGCCTTGGCCGAATTCTATGCCTGCGCCGATGCGCAGCAGCAGTTCGTCAAGGACTTCGTCGCTGCGTGGACCAAAGTGATGAACCTGGATCGATTCGATCTGGCGTAGTCAAAAAGCCTGAACTTGCCGCGACCTGTCTGGATCAGGTCGCGGCAAGCCCTTCTACTGTTTTTTCGTCGCTGACAGACCAGGCATCGATCACCGATTGCAGGAACTGCTCCGACAATCGAGGGTTGTCCAGGGCTCTGGCGATCAATATGGCCCCGGTAATCGATGACAGGATGCGCAAGGCTTCCTGGTGCTTTTCATCATCGGTTTCGCCGTCGACCAATGGCAGCAGCGTTTCGATCAGGGTCTGCACGCCTTGGGTGAACGAGTGGCTGACAGCACCGCCATTGCGCGCGACATCGGCCCCCAGGGCAGGGATCGGGCAGCCTTCGGTCCAGTTGCTCAGGTGACTCTGGGTCAGGTAACCCTTGAGCAGTTCGGGGATGGATTTCGCCGCTCGCCAGTCTTCGATGTTGGTTTCGAACGTGCGGCTGACCGCCTCTGACGCCAACTGCTCCTTGCCACCGGGGAACTGACCGTAAAAGCCGCCATGGGTCAGGCCCACCGAGCGGGACAGCTCGCCGATACCGATGCCGTCGATGCCTCTTTCCCGGTACATCTTCGAGGCTGCGCCGAGGATCGCTTCCTTGTTGGCTGCTGCCTGGTCTTTCGTCACTTTCATGAGTGGGGTCCTGTCATCCGATGAGCGCCTTGGCAATTTTTTGCTGAGGGGCTGGTATTGATGATGATCATAATATAAATTCGCGGCAATGGTTTTGCAGGCCGACGAGCCCGTGGCTCAAGTCAGAACACCTCACAGGGTGCCGCCCCATGAAACGTCATGATCTGCGCAGTATCGACCTCAATCTGCTGGTGATTTTCGAGGCGCTCATTCAGGAGCGCAACGTCACACGGGCCGCAGAAAGACTTTCCCTGGGCCAGCCGGCGGTCAGCGGTGCATTGGGGCGTCTGCGCACACTGTTCAACGACCCTCTGTTTAAACGCATTGGCCACAAAATGGAACCGACCGCCCGGGCCTTGCAGGTAGCGCAAACCCTTGGGCCCGCATTGGACTGTATCTGCGCTGTCGTCAGTCTGACGGCTTCCAATAAAAACCCTGTTGATTCAGAGGCTTGATCTGAGCATTCATTTTTTTGCCCTTAAACATGACGGTCATCATTAATGATGATAGCCAAGTTCACTCCGTTCAATTCGTCGCAGCCCCCTGCGCGGCCGAGAATTCTCCAACCCCTAACCCGTCAGGCGGACACCCCCCATGGAACAGTCACTCAAACCTTTGCGTTACCCCCTTGCTGCATTGGCGTTGGCGACCCTCACTGCTTGCGGCCACGCCCCCGATGCCGCCCAGGCTCCGGGTGCGCCGCCTGTCACGGTCGCGAAAGTGCTCGAGCAACCTATCACTGAGTGGGATGAAGTCACCGCCCGTCTGGAAGCGCCGGAAACCGTCGTGGTTCGACCGCGGGTGTCGGGGCAGATCGATCGTGTTGCCTTCACCGATGGCGAGTCGGTGAAGAAAGGGGATTTGCTGTTCCAGATCGATCCACGGCCGTTCGAACACGAAGTACACCGCATCGAAGCGCAATTGCAACAAGCTCGCGCCACGCTGGTTCGAGCTGGCAATGAAGCGCAACGTGGCCAGCGCCTGTTGAGCAGCAATGCGATCTCCGCTGAACTGGCCGACACGCGCACCACCACCGCCCAGGAAGCCCGCGCCGCCGTCGATGCCGTGCAGGCGCAACTCGATCTGGCACGCCTGAACCTGAGCTTCACCCGTGTCACCGCGCCGATCAGCGGCCGGGTCAGTCGTGCCGAAATCACCGCCGGCAACATCGTCACCGCCGACACATCGGCCCTGACCAGCGTGGTCTCCACCGACAAGGTCTACGCCTATTTCGATGCCGACGAGCGTCTGTTCCTCAAGTACGGCCAGCTCTCCCGTCAAGGCCGGCGCAGTCAATCCACGCCGGTGTACATGGGTTTGTCGAACGAGGAGGGCAATAGCCACCTGGGGCAGATGAACTTCGTCGACAACCAGGTCAATCCCAAGACCGGCACCATCCGTGGCCGTGCGGTGTTCGACAACGCCGACGGCCAATACACCCCGGGGCTGTACGCCCGATTGAAACTGGTGGGCAGCGCGGCCTATGCCGGCCTGCTGATCAAGGACGAGGCAGTGGGCACTGACCTGGGCAAGAAGTTCGTGCTGGTGATCGACCAGGACAACAAGGCCGTGTACCGCAGCGTCGACCTTGGGCCGAAGCTCGAAGGCTTGCGCATCGTGCGCAGCGGTTTGCAGAAGGAAGACCGCATCGTCATCAACGGTCTGCAGCGGGTTCGTCCCGGCGCGGTGGTCGCGCCTCAGGACGCACCGATGGCCGATGCGCAAACCGTCGCCACCCTGGCCCGCCAGCGGCAGGCCATCGAGGCGGGTAATCAGCCCGTCGCTCCGTCTCCGGCGCTGGTGAAAACCGACGCTGGCGTATCGCCCCGCGGATAAAGGAACACCGTCATGAAGTTCTCCCAGTTCTTTATCACGCGGCCGATCTTCGCCGCAGTGCTGTCGTTGCTGATCCTGATTGCCGGCGGCATTTCGCTGTTCCGGTTGCCGATCGGCGAATACCCGGAAGTGGTGCCACCCACTGTGGTGGTCCATGCCAACTACCCGGGCGCCAACCCCAAGGTCATCGGCGAAACCGTGGCTGCCCCCCTCGAACAAGCCATCACCGGCGTCGAGAATATGTTGTACATGTCTTCGCAGTCCACGGCGGATGGCCGGCTCACGCTCACCGTGACTTTCGCCCTGGGCACCGACCTGGACAACGCTCAGGTGCAGGTGCAGAACCGCGTGACCCGTACCGAACCCAAGTTGCCGGAGGAGGTGACGCGCATCGGCATTACCGTCGACAAGGCGTCGCCCGAGCTGACGCTGCTGGTGCACCTGGTGTCGCCGGACAAGCGCTACGACATGCTCTACCTGTCCAACTACGCGATCCTCAACGTCAAGGACGAGCTGTCGCGGCTGGACGGCATCGGTGACGTGAAGATGTTCGGCATCGGTGATTATTCACTGCGCATCTGGCTCGACCCGAACAAGACCGCGTCACGCAACCTGACCGCCACCGATGTGGTCAATGCGGTGCGTGAACAGAACCGTCAGGTCGCGGCCGGCCAATTGGGCTCGCCGCCTGCACCCAACGCCACCAGCTTCCAGATGTCGATCAACTCCCAGGGACGCCTGGTCACCGAAGAAGAATTCGAGAACGTGATCGTACGCAGTGGTGCGGATGGCGAGATCACCCGCCTCAAGGACATTGCCCGGATTGAACTCGGCTCCAACCAATACGCACTGCGCGCTCTGCTCAATAACCAGGAAGCGGTGGCGATGCCGATCTTCCAGCGCCCGGGTTCGAACGCGATCGACGTGTCCGACCAGGTGCGGGCGAAGATGGCCGAGCTGAAGAAGAGTTTCCCGGAGGGCATGGACTACGAGATCGTCTATGACCCGACCATCTTCGTGCGCAGCTCGATTGAAGCGGTGGTTCACACGCTGTTCGAAGCGCTGATCCTCGTGGTGCTGGTGGTGATCCTGTTCCTGCAAACCTGGCGCGCCTCAATCATTCCGCTGGTCGCCGTGCCGGTATCGCTGATCGGGACCTTCGCCGTGATGCATTTGCTCGGGTTCTCGCTCAATGCGCTGTCGCTGTTCGGTCTGGTGCTGGCCATCGGCATCGTGGTCGATGACGCTATCGTGGTGGTGGAGAACGTCGAGCGAAACATCGAGTCGGGACTTGAACCGGCCGAGGCTACCCAAAAGGCCATGGGCGAGGTGACCGGGCCGATCATCGCCACGGCTTTGGTGCTGTGTGCGGTCTTCGTGCCGGCCGCTTTCATTTCCGGCTTGACCGGGCAGTTCTACAAGCAGTTCGCCCTGACCATCGCCATCTCCACGGTGATCTCGGCGTTCAACTCGCTGACTTTGTCGCCGGCATTGGCGGCGGTGTTGCTCAAGGCCCACGGTGCGCCGAAAGACCGTTTCTCCAAAGTGCTGGATCGGCTGTTCGCAGGCTGGTTGTTCAAGCCCTTCAACCGGCTGTTCGAAAAGGCCGGCAATGGTTACGTGGTGGCGGTGGCCAGGGTCATTCGCGGCAGCAGCGTGGCCCTGCTGGTTTACGCTGGCCTGATCGCCATGACGTACATGGGTTTCAGCACCACACCGACCGGCTTTGTGCCGACCCAGGACAAGAAGTACCTGGTGACCTTTGCGCAATTGCCCGATGCGGCCAGCCTTGACCGCACTGAGTCGGTGATCCGGCGCATGAGCACCATCGCCATGAACGAACCGGGCTTCGACAGCGCCGTGGCGTTTCCCGGCCTGTCGATCAACGGTTTCACCAACAGCCCGAATGCCGGCATCGCGTTCATCGGCTTGCGTCCTTTCGATGAGCGCAAAGACCCAAGCCTGTCCGCCGGGGCGATTTCCGCTTCGCTGAATGCCAAGTTCGGCGGCATTCAGGATGCCTACATCGCGGTGTTCCCGCCGCCACCTGTGCAAGGCCTGGGCACCATCGGCGGGTTCCGCCTGCAGATCGAAGACCGGGGCAACCTGGGCTACGAAGAGCTGTACAAGGAAACCATGAACATCATCGGCAAGGGGCGCAGTGTCCCGGAGCTGGCCAACCTGTTCACCAGCTACACGGTCAACGTGCCGCAAGTCGAAGCCGCCATCGACCGCGAAAAAGCCAAGACCCATGGCGTGGCAATCAACGACATCTTCGACACCTTGCAGGTGTACCTCGGATCGCTGTACGCCAACGACTTCAACCGTTTTGGCCGTACCTATCAGGTCAACGTCCAGGCTGAGCAGCAGTTCCGTCAGGAACCGGAGCAGATCGGCCAGTTGAAGGTACGCAACGACCGTGGAGAAATGATTCCACTGGCTACGTTCGTCAAGGTCAGCCCGACGTCGGGGCCCGACCGGGTCTCGCACTACAACGGGTTCGTCACCGCGGAAATCAACGGCAGTGCAGCCCCCGGCTACAGCTCCGGCCAGGCGCAAAAAGCGATCGAGAAACTGCTCAAGGAAGAACTGCCCAACGGCATGACCTACGAGTGGACTGACCTGACCTACCAACAGATCCTGTCCGGCAACACCGCGCTGTTGGTGTTCCCGCTCTGCGTCCTGCTGGCGTTTCTGGTACTGGCTGCGCTGTATGAAAGCTGGAGCCTGCCGCTGGCGGTGATCCTGATCGTACCAATGACCCTGCTGTCGGCGATTGCCGGGGTGATCATCTCCAGGGGCGACAACAATATCTTCACCCAGATCGGCTTGATCGTGTTGGTGGGCCTGGCCTGCAAGAACGCGATCCTGATCGTCGAGTTCGCCAAGGACAAACAGGACCAGGGCCTGTCGCCGCTGGACGCTGTATTGGAGGCTTGCCGCATGCGTCTGCGGCCGATCCTGATGACGTCGTTCGCCTTCATCATGGGGGTGATTCCGCTGGTGACTTCCACCGGGGCCGGTTCGGAAATGCGCCGGGCCATGGGGGTTGCCGTGTTCTCCGGGATGCTCGGGGTGACCTTCTTCGGGTTGCTGCTGACGCCGGTGTTCTTCGTCCTGATTCGTCGCTACATCGAACGTAAAACCGCGCGCAAGGCGGCCCGGGTTCACGCGCTCAACGTTATTGATTCGGAGGCACACTGATGAATGCTTTCAAGCTCTTCGTTCCCAGCCTCCTGGTCACGGCATTGGCCGCCTGCACCGTGGGGCCGGATTACAAGACCCCCGACACGGCGCCTGCCCATGTCGTCTCGGCACAAGGAGCCAACTACGATCAAACGCGATTCGAAACGGTGTGGTGGCAGCAATTCGACGACCCCACGCTGAATCAGCTGGTCGGCAAAGCGCTCAACGGCAACCGCGATCTGCGCGTGGCCTTCGCCCGCTGGAAAGCCGCCCGGGCCATCCGCGATGACGTCAGCAACGACAATCTGCCGGTGGTCACCAGCCGGGTCAGCAGCGTGCAGGGCAAATCGCAGGTGCCGGGCCTGACCGAGAGTCGGGTCAATACCGAGCGCTACGACCTGGGCCTGGACATGGCCTGGGAGATCGATCTGTTCGGACGCATCCAGCGTGAACTGGAATCCAGCGACGCCCGGGAAGACGCCACGGCGGCGGACCTGTACCAACTGCGGGTGACCATGATCGCCGAGCTGGTGGATGCCTATGGTCAACTGCGCGGTGCGCAACTGCGGGAAAAGATCGCCTTGGCCAACCTGAAGAACCAAAGCGAATCGCGCGCCGTGACGGTGAGCCTGCGTGATGCTGGCGTGGGTAACGAGCTCGACGTTGTGCGTGCCGACGCCCGCTTGGCGGCTGTCGAGGCGAGCGTGCCGCAGTTGCAGGCGGAGCAGGTGCACCACAAGAACCGCATCGCCACGCTGCTGGGCGAACGCCCGGACACCCTGAGCATCGACCTGAGTCCAAAGAACCTGCCGGCCATCGCCAAGGCATTGCCGATTGGCGATCCTGGCGAGCTGTTGCATCGGCGCCCGGATGTGCTCGCGGCAGAGCGCCGGTTGGCGGCGTCAACGGCGGATGTCGGCGTGGCCACCGCCGACCTGTTTCCACGGGTGAGCTTGAGTGGGTTCCTCGGCTTCACGGCGGGGCGTGGTTCGCAAATCGGTTCCAGTGCCGCCCGTGCCTGGAGCCTGGGGCCGAGTATCACCTGGGCCGCGTTTGACCTGGGCAGTGTGCGGGCGCGCATTCGTGGCGCAAACGCCGACGCCGAGGGAGCATTGGCGACCTATGAACAACAGGTGCTGCTCGCGCTGGAAGAGTCGGAAAACGCGTTCAGCGACTACGGCAAACGCCAGCAACGCTTGCTGTCGCTGATCAGGCAAAGCGAGTCGAGTCGCGCCGCGGCCGATCTGGCGGCGACGCAATACAAGGAAGGGGTGGTGGACTACCTGGTGTTGCTGGACGCACAACGCGAGCGGTTGAATGCCGAGGATGCCCAGGCACTGGGTGAGACCGATCAGTACCGCGCCATTGTGGCGATCTACAAATCCCTGGGCGGCGGTTGGGACAGCGGTGAAACCCGGCTCGCGAAAAACAACTGACTAACCCGTTGTAGGAGCAAGCTCGCTCCTACAGTTAATGACCATCCACAATGCGCGGCAGCCCCAACGGATTGCCCTCGCGCAGAGGCTCCGGCAGCAGGGCATCGGGAAATCCCTGGTAGCCCACCGGGCGCAGGAAACGTTTGATGGAAGTCATGCCCAATGAAGTAAAACGACTGTCCGAGGTGGCCGGGAACGTCCCGCCATGCACGGTGGAAAAACACACTCGTGCGGATGGGCGAAGGCGTTGACCAACGACGTGCCCGCAGTTGCGGGTTTGTATCCGCAGGTATCGGCAACGCCCGCCGTTACCCGGGCATACAAAACCGGCGTTTCCCGACACCTGGGCGATACACGGAGGCCTCCAAATGGAATCACCGGCAGCGTCACTTTCGGCGCGGCCTGGCGTGGTTCAACTGGAGGAAAGACAATGTTGCRTACCCACACCCGTCACACCCTCGGCAGGCTTGGCCTCATCCTGGCCGCCGCAGGGCTCGCTACTGTAGCGAGCCTTGCTCAAGCCCAGGAAACACAACCGGCCCCGGCGATGAAAAGCTGGCAGCAGGGCCTGCACCGCACCGACCTGGTACGCGAAGACC
>NZ_JBFUIC010000131.1:0-12941 GCF_056402075.1 Pseudomonas sp. P4_C3 | reverse complement strand
TGTGCAGGGCAATCGATAGCCAGACCTGTTCGATGTCGTCATCGCTCAATCCGTAAGGCTTGAGAAATGCGGCTGCCGCATTGGCACCGTCGACTTCGAAGCGCTCGTTGTCGCTGCGATGACCTTGCACCAGGCCCAGGTCATGGAACATCGAGCCGACGTACAGTAACTCCGGGTTGTAGGCCAGTTGCTTGCGCTCACCGCTCAGTGCACCGAACAGGAAGACCCGGCGCGAGTGGTGGTAGAGCAGGTCCGATTCGATGTCACGGATGTATTCGGTGGTGGCCTTGGCCAGTGCGCTGTCCGGGATCCTGATGCCGGCGATGGTGGTGCTCATGGAGTATTCCTCGTCGTGAACGCCCTGGTGGCGCTGAGGGATTCAGTCTGTTCCGGGCCCCAAAACCGGACAATCGATCCATGGCTGCGATCCCGGCCAATGAGCGTGCATATCGCGCCAACCTCGCTTGTTGGACCTGGATTGGCTAGGGTGCATGCAGACCCTGTAGRAGYGAGCCTGCTCGCGATGCACGTGAGGGCGCCGCGTACATCCAGGTAGCCCCCGTCATCGTTGATGTCCATCGCGAGCAGGCTCACTTCTACAGGTGAGCGTTGCAATCAGTAGCATGAGAGGCGCTTCGAACCATGAGTAAAACCGTTGCCATCGTGGTGTTCGCCGGTGTCCAGTCGCTGGATATCACTGGCCCCATGGATGTGTTTTCCGAGGCCAATCGTTTCCTCGCCCCGCAGGATCACTACCGGCTGGAAGTGATCGGCGTCGAGCACGGAATGATGGCGTGCTCCAACGGTTTGGCGCTCAATGCCCATCGGCATTTCAGCGAAGCGCTGGAGGCGTATGACCTGTTGCTGGTGGCCGGGGGGCCGCAGTTGCCGTTCATGGATTTCGGTGTGGCATTCGATGGCTGGTTGCGCGATGCCTGTGCGCGGGCCAAGCGCTTCGGCTCGATCTGCAATGGAGCGTTTATGCTCGCTCGGGCGGGGTTGCTGGAAGAGCGCACGGTCACTACCCACTGGAATGATGCGTCGGCGCTGGCAATGTTGTGCCCGTCGACCCGGGTTGAAGCGGATCGCCTTTACGTAGAGGACGGGGAGCTGTTCACCTCGGCCGGGGTCACTGCGGGCATCGATCTGTCCCTGTACCTGCTGGGCCGGGATCACGGGCCGGAAGTGGCGCTGAATGTCGCCAAGCGGCTGGTGGTGTTCACCCAGCGTTCGGGTGGGCAATCGCAATTCAGCCCGTTCCTTACGCCCCACGCCGAACCGACTTCGGCGGTGGCGATGGTCCAGCATTACGTGCTGGCCAACCTGACGGGAGATTTGACCATCGCCGACCTGGCCAATGCCGCCAATATGAGCGCACGCAACTTCTCCCGGGTGTTCGCCAGGGAAGCGAAAATCACCCCGGCCGAGTTCGTCGAGCGGGCACGGGTCGATGCGGCGCGGGTGATGCTCGAAAGCACCCGCGCGCCGCTCAAGACTGTGGCCTATCAATGCGGCTTTCGCGATGCCCAGCACATGCGCAGTGTGTTCAATCGTAGATTGGGGGTGACGCCTCAGCAGTTCAGATTGAACTTTGCGGCGATGGTTTGAGCTGATTTTGTGGGTGCCTTTCAGGGCCCCATCGCGAGCARGCTCGCTCCCACAGGGATCTGTGTTGAACACAAACTTTGTGAACACCAGAAAACCTGTGGGAGCGAGCCTGCTCGCGATGTGGCCAGCCCGGCCAGCAAAAATCTATGGCGCAGCCCGCGCCGGCAACAGCTTCAAGGTGCTGCGGGTATTGGCCGTGACTTCTTCGTCATTGAGATGCGCCTGGAAGTACATCCCCTCGACGTAGGCCTCGGCCTGATCATCATAGTGACTGTCGAACAGTACGCCGCTCTGGCCGACCGGGTTGACGGTCAGGCTGTGGGCCGGGTCGGCGAAGTCGATCAGGCGCCGGGTCGAAGGGCCGTAGGTGACAGGCCACGGAGCCGGGCCGATCTTCGCCGAGAGGTTGTTCGGTACTTCATGGGTGCCGGGTGCGGCGAAGGGGCCGATATTGAAGAACAGGTCCAGCGGCTTCTGCTGCCCCAGCGGATGGCCATGGGTCAATGTGTGCGCCTTGCCCCACTGCCATTGCGCGGAGTCTGCACCGAGGGTGGTCTTGAGGTGCGCGATGCTGGCTTGCCAGGCTGCCTTGACCGTGTCGACACGGGTTTCCTTGCCGGGTGTGCCGCGGTTGTCCCACCACGGCGAATCGGCGCTGGCGGTCAGGCGGGGCAACGCGGCGTCGATCACCCGGGTCGAGAGCAGCGTCTCGAAGAAGTCGTTGCCCAGCTCATCGTGCATCGTCGCGTCAGCCAGGTTGAACAGGAACTGGTTGAACAGCGTGGCGCTGGTGGAGTCGAGCGGGTAATCGCCTTTCCACTGGGCCAGTTGCTCCACCAGTTTGAGTTCGGCGGGATCGCTCACCACTTCGCGCAACACCGGCAACAGCGGTGCCAACAGGCGCGGGCCGTAGGCGGTGGTGGTGCCCAGTTGCAGCAGCTGGCTGTTTTCCAGGTCCCATTTGACGGCCTTTTCGCTGAGCTGGCGATTGAGTTGCTGACCGCGATCGGCAAGGTTGTAGTAGCCGGGAATCTCCATGCCGGTCGGCGACACCGGCTGGAAGTTGGCCGAGACGATGTAGCCCCGCGCCGGGTTTTCTTCCTGGGGGTTGGCCGTGAACGGGTAGAAGCCATCCTTGTCCGCCTCGGCAGTGCTGCCGTCGAGGATGAACCACGGGCGTACGCCCGCCGGACGTTTAGGCAATTGCGCCGCCGCCCACCAGCCGATGTCACCCTTGGCATTGGCCCAGACAACGTTCAGGCCCGGGGCCTGGATTTTTGCCGCGGCACCACGGGCCTTGGCCAGGGTGTCGGCGCGATTGAGCTGGTAGAAACCCTCCAGGATCGGATTCTGGCTTTCGAGAAACGCCCACCACATGGCAATCGGTGTCTTGCCGACGCCGTTGCCCAAGGCATCGTTGACGATCGGACCGTGGGGCGACTGGCGCAGCACCTGCGTCACCGGTGCCTGGCCCTTGACCGCGATTTGCTGCTCGCTGGTCGTCATGTCCACCCACTTGCCGCGATACCAGACCTGATTGGGGTTGTCCGGGTTGACCTTCTCGGCGATCAGGTCGAGGTCATCGTTCTGGAACATGGTGATGCTCCAGCCGAAGTCGTGGTTCATGCCCAGGGAGGCGAACGGCATCAAGGCCTGATAGTGGCCGTAGAGTTCAAAGCCCGGCGCCGAGAGCTGCGCTTCGTACCACACCGACGGCGCGGAAAAACGGATATGCGGATCACCCGCCAGCAGCGGCTTGCCGCTTTGGGTCCGGCTGCCCGCGACGACCCAGGCGTTGCTGCCCTCGAACTGTGGCAGGCCGCTGTCAGCCAGGGCCTGTTCGCTCAGGCGGGCGAGGGCGTTGAGGTCTTTCCAGTCGGCGCTGGCCAAGGTGGTGCCGGTCCCGTTGAGCACGCCCTTGGGCTGCCAGTCGAGATCGAAGATGTTCAAGTATTCGGGCCCCAGTTGATCGCGCACGAATGTCAGCAAGGGTTCGGTACGAAATGCGGCAGCAAAACTGTAGGCCATGTAGCCGGCGATGCTGATGGTGTCCTGGGCCGTGAATGGGCGTTTTGGAATGCCCAGCACATCGAACTCCACGGGTTTTGCGTGGCTGTCCTGATACTGGTTGATGCCGTCCAGATAAGCTTGCATGGCGATGAAGGAGGGCGACTGTTTGTCGAGGTTCGCGAAGTAGGTTTCGGCGCGTTCGCGAATGCGCAGGCTGCGCATCAGTTTGTCGGTGTCGAGCAGTTTCGGCCCGAGCACTTCAGCCAGTTCGCCACGGGCCAGGCGACGCAGGACTTCCATCTGGAACAGGCGGTCCTGGGCATGGACGTAGCCGAGGGCGCGGTACAGGTCGGTTTCGTTGTCGGCGCGGATGTGCGGGACACCGCGCTCGTCGTAGCGCACGGTGACCGAGCCTTGCAGGTGTTGCAGTTCCACCATGCCCTGGCGTGACGGCTGCTTGCTGTAGAGGTATCCGCCGGCCCCGGCGGCCAGCACGACGGTCAACAGAGCGAGAGCGGTCAGGCTACGTTTCATGGCGACTCCTTGTTGTTATTGTGATTCCTGGCGCCACTGTGTAACACGGCGCGCCGATATGGCGCATCGCCCGTAGGAGGGATTCGTATTGGCGCGTTTTTCCCTATTTCGCGGGATCGACAGGCCACGGGCAATAACACCCCACGGCCAGTGTGTGCGTGGCACTCACCGCACGGCCTTCATCCAGCGCTTGCAGGATGGGTTCGATAAAACTGTTGCTCGAATTACAGGTCAGGCCTTCGCTGTACGGGCCGAAGTACGCCAGTTTGCCGCTGCGATCCCAGATCGCCACGGCCGGGCTGGCGGGGATCTGTTCGGAACCGGGCAGGATGTCGATGGATTTGAGGCTGCTCAAGGTGCCCGGCAACTGGCCGTGGCTTCCGGGTTTTTGCACGACATAGAATTCCACGCCATGGGGTACATAGCGCTCGACCAGTTCGGTCAGGTGTTGTTGATTGCCGACATTGCACGGGCAGGCCGGGTCCCAGAAATGCACCAGGCGGATGGCGCCAGGGCCGGCGAGGGATTCGGGAAGGCGTAGCGGATCACCCGAAAACATCGCGGTGTGCTCGCTGAACGTGCGCAGGTAACGCCCCTGGAACCAGTCGTAGGCCGCCCACAACACGCCGGCACACACCACGGCGAGCAGGCAGGCAAACAGGGCGGCGCGAAAGGGCGAGTGCATCGGTTCAGTCCTCGAAGGTCGGCTAGCTTGCCATGCTTGCCGCGACAGAAGAATATCGCAGGCCTATAAAGTCCGTTTCACGTTCTGGAATCGTCCATGCCGGCTACTTTCGACCCTGATCTTCTACGCGCCAGCTTGCTGCCTCTGGCAGCCGGGCAGCCGTTGTCAGCACAGGCGCAGGCTTACCGGCGATTCTACGGGCTGGATTTTGCGCAGCGTCAGGTGCGCAGTGGCCTTGGGCGGTTCGAGGTCGATGGTTATGAGCTGGTCAGCCAGTTCTGGTGGCCCGAGCGAGCCAAGGCGACGCTGTTTGTCATCCACGGTTTCTACGATCACACCGGGCTCTACCGGCATGTGATCGAGTGGGCGCTGGACCAGGGCTTTGCGGTGATTGCCTGCGACTTGCCGGGGCACGGCCTGTCCAGTGGCGAACGGGCGAGCATCAAGGATTTCGCCGAGTATCAGGACGCGTTGCAAGGGTTGTTCGGCGAGGCGCAATCCCTCGACTTGCCGCAACCGTGGCACCTGTGCGGGCAGAGTACCGGCGGGGCGATCGTGATTGATCATGTGTTGAATGCGGGGGCGAACAGCCCGGCGCAGGGTCAGGTGATTCTGCTGTCGCCGCTGGTGCGGCCGCGGGCGTGGGGTTGGTCGCAACTGAGTTACTACCTGCTCAAGCCTTTCGTTAAAGCCATCGCCCGGCGTTTCAGCGAGAACTCCAACGACCCGGCGTTTTTGCCGTTCCTGCAAGCAGATCCGTTGCAGCCGCTTCGCCTGCCGACGGCCTGGGTGGGTGCATTGGCGCGCTGGATCAAACGCATCGAGGCCGCCCCCATGAGTACCCGCCGGCCGTTGATCGTGCAGGGGCAAGCCGATATGACGGTGGATTGGGAGCACAACCTGGAAGTGTTGCGGGGCAAGTTTGATCGGCCGCAGGTGCTGATGCTGCCCGAGGCACGGCATCATCTGGCGAATGAAACGCTGGTGATGCGGCAGGAGTATTTCGGGTTTTTGACCAGGCGGATCAAGGGTCGGAATCCTTAGCGCCAGTTCCGGACTCATCGCGAGCAAGCTCGCTCCCACAGGGGGCGGTGTAAGCCCGCAACTGTGTGATCAGCACAGAACCTGTGGGAGCGAGCTTGCTCCGGGCGGCGTTCCGACGATAGCGATCTGTCAGGTGCCGAAGATCACTGGGTCAGGTTCGAATTGCTCTGCCCCACCGCCAACCCCGCCCGAATCGCCGCCAGCGCCGCCTGATAATAAGCCTGGCCTTCCGAAGATTCGGCAAAGGTCGCGAACTCTTCCAGCTCGTCGTCCGACAGGTCGCGATAGACATACAGCAGTGTGTTGTTGAGGTCGCTGCCGATCTGGTCCATCAGGCGCTGGCGCTGGCCGTTGAGCATGCCCTGGGCCTGGCCGGCACCGAGCAACCCCGGGATCATCGAACTCAAGCTGTCGGCGGCAACACCGGCAATCGCCAGGCTGACTTCCGCGCCGGCCTCGCGTGCGGGCAGGGATTGTGCCAAGTGGCCGATGATCAGCAGGCGGCTGTCGCTGGCCTGCATCTTCGGCAGGCCCTTGGCGTTTTTCGCCAGTTGGTCGCGACGGGTCGCCAACAGCTCGGCGGCGACGATTTTCTTGCCCAAGGGCGATTGGAAAAACGTCAGCGCGGGTTTGGGGTTGGCGAGGTTCTTGCGCAATTGCGCTTCGGCACGCTGGTCCACCGCTTTGGCGGAAAAACGCTGATTGCTGTTATTGACCAGTGCCTGAAACACCGCCGGAGGCAGGCTGCCCTGGTAGCGTTGCTGAGCAGCCGAGAGGGCGTCGTTGAAATGCGCGCGTTGTTCCGGCCAGCCGGCGACCTTGTACAACTGGTCGTGGCCGTCTGCCCAGGCGGGCAAGACGCAGAACAGCAACAGTGATAAAAGCAAACGGCGCATAGGGACTCCAGTCAGCAGGCGACTATTCTCCGTGCGGCATCCGTACTTGTCGAGAATTCGTATCAACCCGCTGCGCGGCTCTGTCGGATTTTCGGGCACAGGAATACTATGCGCGGCATGCAAATATCCTCTGATCACCCGCTGCTGTTACGAATCGTCGATGACCTGGCCGAGCACGGCTGGTCGCAGCAGAATATTTTCCTGCCTCTGGATCTGACCCGAGCGCTGGCGGGCGAGTGTCGCAAACGTGCTGCCGAGGGTGAGCTGGCTCCGGCCGCTGTGGGCCGTGGGCCGTCATCGGAGATCCGCGAAGGGATTCGTGGCGACCATATCCAGTGGATCGACCCCGGCCAGGCCGAGGCTTGCGACAGCTACCTGAGTTTGATGGACAGCCTGCGGGAGGCGATCAATCGCGGTCTGTTTCTCGGCCTGGAGGATTTCGAAAGCCATTTTGCGATGTACCCGCCCGGGGCGTTCTACCTGAAGCACGTCGACCGCTTTCGCGATGACGACCGGCGCATGGTTTCGGCGGTGGTTTACCTCAATGACGCCTGGCTTCCCGAACACGGCGGCCAGTTGCGCATGTACCTCGACAATGATCGCGTCCACGACGTGCAACCTATTGGCGGCTGCCTGGTGGTGTTTCTCTCCGGAGAGGTTCCCCACGAAGTCCTGCCCGCGACCCGGGATCGCCTGTCGCTGACCGGCTGGTTCCGCCGGCGCGGCAACGAGCCGTTTTGATCATGCAGAAAATTCTCGTCAGCCGCTGCCTATTGGGTCACCGCGTCCGTTACGACGGCGGGGCCRGCGGGCCGTTCGATCAGCTCCAGCAGTGGCTGGATGAAGGTCGGGTCGTGCCATTGTGCCCAGAGGTCGCCGGTGGCTTGCCAACGCCACGGCCGGCAGCGGAAATTCCAGGCGGGCAGGGCGCGCAAGTTCTCGACGGCCAGGCGTTGGTGATCACTACCGAGGGCGAGGACGTCAGTGCGCAGTTTCTGTCGGGGGCGTATCAGGCGCTGGAGCTGGTACAAAAGCATGGCATCCGCATCGCAGTCCTCAAGGCCAACAGCCCGTCCTGCGGCAATCTGCTGACCTATGACGGGACGTTCAGCGGCGTGAAGGTCAGTGGCGAGGGCGTGACAGCGGCGCTACTCAAGCGCCACGGGGTGCAGGTGTTCAGTGAGCTGGAGCTGGCTGAAGCGGCTCAGGCATTGGCAATGCTGAACTGACAACCGACACAAAACCCTGTGGGAGCGAGCTTGCTCGCGATGGGGTCATAACAGTCAGCATTGATGTTGAATGTCAGGCCGCCATCGCGAGCAAGCTCGCTCCCACAGGTTCTGCATTTACTTCAGTTCTGCAGCTTGGGCACCACACCGGCGTCCGCCCCCAACCACTTCTGCTCCAGCGCTTGCAGTCGCCCGTCATCCTTGATCCGCTGCAATGCGTTTTCCAGGCTGGCATGGAACGCCGGATTACCCTTCTGAAACGGAATCGCCAGGTTTACGGCCGGGTTGGTTTTGGGCTTCTCTTCTGTCAGCGACTGCACCAGCAGAATGGAGCGCGGCTCTTCTTTCTGCGCGATCAATTGCGCATGGGTTTGAATGTAGGGCTCGCTGAAGTCGAAACGATCCTGGAGATCCGGGGTCGCTGCTATGTGGTTGATGGCGATGTCATATTTGCCGCTTTCGACGCCGGTCAGCAGATCGCTGCCGTCGGTGACGACAAAGTCGGCCCGGACATCGAGCTCACTTGCCAGCAGTTGGCCCAGCTCGACTTCGAAACCGGTGAGCTTGTCGTCATCCTTGAAGTTGAATGGGGGAGTGTTGGCTTCAACGGCAATGCGCAATTCGCCCCGGTCGTTGACGTCATCTATCAGTTCGGCGTGAGCCAAAGGGCTCAAAAGGGGTAGCAGGCAGATCAGGCCAGGCAGAAAGCGCATGGTCACTCCTTTGAATTTTTATCGCGGACCCTCTGATTCAGGCTCGCTTTGCTATGGTTGTCGAGTGCCTTCGACAACGAATGGCCATGAAGTTGTCATGGCCACGCGAATTTTATGGAAAAACTGGAGAAGAGAATGAAAACCTTTATGTCACGTGCTGCTTTGGCTGGCCTGTTGATGGGTGTTTCGGTGCTGGCCAGTGCTGCCACGCCGGCTCCGAAAGGCGCCGAAGTGTCCATTGTTTCTCCCACGGACGGTGCGACGATTCCACAGACAGTTGTCGTCAAGTTCGCGGTCGAGAACATTGCCCTGGCACCGGCGGGCGATACCACCAAGAACACCGGTCATCACCATGTGCTGATCGACGTCGATGAGCTGCCAGCCGCCGGTGCGCCGATCCCCAAGGATGCCAACCACCTGCATTTCGGCGGTGCGCAGACCCAGGCTGAAATAACGCTCACGCCGGGCAAACACACCTTGCAGCTTGAACTGGGCGATAGCAACCATATGCCGTTCGAGCCGCCGATCGTTTCCAAGAAAATCACCGTCAATGTGAAATAAAAAAAGGGAGCCCCCTTCGCAGGGGCTCCCTTTTTATTACATGCAAGCTCGCCGCTGTTCTTTAGAACAGCACGCGGCTACGGATGGTGCCGTTGACGTGTTGCAGCTTCTCTTGCGCCAGGTCCGAGTATTCGGCGTCGACGTCGATTACCACATAGCCGACCTTCTCGTTGGTCTGCAGGAACTGACCGGAGATGTTGATGCCGTTTTCGGCGAAGACCTTGTTGATYTCGCTCATCACACCCGGGATGTTCTCGTGGATGTGCAGCAGGCGGTGCTTGCCAGGGTGAGCCGGCAGGGCCACTTCCGGGAAGTTCACGGACGATACCGAAGTACCGTTGTCGCTGTACTTGACCAGTTTTTCCGCCACTTCCAGACCGATGTTGGCCTGAGCTTCAGCAGTGGAGCCACCGATGTGCGGGGTCAGGATCACGTTGTCCAGGCCACGCAGCGGGCTTTCGAACTCTTCGTCGTTGGAGCGTGGCTCCACCGGGAATACGTCGATGGCTGCGCCGATCAGGTGCTTGTCCTTGATGGCAGCAGCCAGGTGGTCCAGTTCGACCACGGTGCCGCGGGCGGCGTTGATCAGGATGCCGCCTTTCTTGATAGCGCGGATTTCTTTCTCGCCCATCATCCACTGGGTAGCGGCGGTTTCCGGTACGTGCAGCGAAACGATGTCGGACATCGCCAGTAGTTCGTGCAGGTTGCCTACTTGAGTCGCGTTACCCAATGGCAGCTTGGTGATGGTGTCGTAGAAGTACACCTGCATGCCCAGGCCTTCCGCCAGGACCGACAGTTGAGTACCGATCGAACCGTAACCGACGATGCCCAGCTTCTTGCCACGGATCTCGAAGGAGTTGGCCGCGCTCTTGATCCAGCCGCCACGGTGGCAGGAAGCGTTCTTCTCAGGGATGCCGCGCAACAGCAGGATTGCTTCGGCCAGCACCAGCTCCGCTACGGAACGGGTGTTGGAGTACGGTGCGTTGAACACCGCGATGCCGCGTTCGCGGGCAGCGTCCAGGTCGACCTGGTTGGTGCCGATGCAGAAACACCCTACGGCCACGAGCTTCTTCGCGTGATCGAAGATCTCTTCGGTCAGTTGAGTGCGGGAGCGAATGCCGATGAAGTGAGCATCAGCGATCTTTTCCTTGAGCTGGGCTTCAGGCAGAGAACCAGTGAGGTACTCGATGCTGGTGTAGCCCGCCGCCTTGAGGACGTCGACAGCCGATTGGTGGACGCCTTCGAGAAGAAGGAACTTGATCTTGCTCTTATCGAGAGAAGTCTTGCTCATCTGCGTAAACCTGTATCCCGGAGAAAAATGGCAGGAAAGGGAGCAGCCCGGAGCTGACCCGCACGGCAGGAAAGCCGTCACCGCAGAACAGCCCTTGGGCACTATCCTGCGGGGTCGGTATGCTAGCATATGCACCCCGCTAAACACTCATTCCTGCGACGTGAAGCGTTCTCAGGATGACCATGAATTGTTCGAGAGTTCTGTCGATGACCAATCCTGCCCTGATTGAAGAGCTGAAGACCCTGGTTGAGCCTGGCAAGGTGCTGACCGATGCCGACTCCCTGAATGCTTACGGAAAGGATTGGACCAAGCATTTCGCCCCCGCTCCGACCGCCATCGTGTTCCCCAAGACCACCGAGCAGGTCCAGGCCATTGTCCTTTGGGCCAATAAACACAAGGTGGCGCTGGTGCCATCCGGCGGTCGTACCGGCTTGTCCGCCGCTGCCGTGGCGGCCAATGGCGAAGTGGTCGTGTCGTTCGACTACATGAACCAGATCCTCGACGTGAACCTCACTGACCGCACGGCCGTTTGTCAGCCGGGCGTGGTCACCGAGCACCTGCAGAACGTGGCTGAAGAAAAGGGCTTGTACTACCCGGTGGACTTCGCTTCGGCAGGTTCGAGCCAGATTGGCGGCAATATCGGCACCAATGCCGGCGGGATCAAGGTGATTCGCTACGGCATGACCCGTAACTGGGTCGCTGGCATGAAAGTCGTCACCGGCAAGGGCGACGTGCTGGAACTGAACCGCGACCTGATCAAGAACGCTACCGGCTACGATATGCGTCAGCTGTTCATCGGCGCCGAAGGCACCCTCGGTTTCGTCGTCGAAGCGACCATGCGCCTGGATCGCGCCCCGAAAAACCTCACCGCGATGGTCCTCGGTACCGCCGATTTCGACTCGATCATGCCGGTGCTGCACGCCTTCCAGAGCAAGCTTGACCTGACCGCCTTCGAATTCTTCTCCGACAAGGCCCTGGCCAAAGTCATGGCCCGTGGCGATGTCCCGGCGCCGTTCGAATCCGACTGCCCGTTCTACGCGCTGCTGGAATTCGAAGCGACCACCGAAGAAGTGGCCAACCACGCCCTCGAAACCTTCGAGCATTGCGTCGAGCAGGGCTGGGTACTGGACGGCGTGATGAGCCAGAGTGAAACCCAGCTGCAAAACCTGTGGAAACTGCGCGAATACATCTCCGAAACCATTTCCCACTGGACGCCGTACAAGAACGACATCTCGGTCACCGTGTCGAAAGTCCCGGCGTTCCTGAAGGAAATCGACGCGATCGTCGGCGAACACTACCCGGACTTCGAAATCGTCTGGTTCGGCCACATCGGCGACGGCAACCTGCACTTGAACATCCTCAAGCCGGATAACCTGAGCAAGGACGAGTTCTTCGCCAAGTGCGCCACCGTCAACAAGTGGGTGTTCGAAACCGTCGAGAAGTACAACGGTTCGATTTCCGCCGAGCATGGCGTGGGCATGACCAAGCGTGACTACCTGACCTACAGCCGCTCCCCGGTCGAGATCGAGTACATGAAAGCGGTCAAGGCAGTGTTCGACCCGAACGGCATCATGAACCCGGGCAAGATCTTCGCGGTTTGATCTGCAATCCTTAAGCATCCATGAAGGCAGGAGTCGGTAATGAGCTATCAGCACCAGTATGTCGACGGTACGCGTATTCATTTCCCGCTGGGGAAAGTGGTGTGCATCGGCCGTAACTACGCCGAACACGCCAAGGAACTGGATAACCCGGTGCCGACCGAGCCACTGCTGTTCATCAAGCCGGGCAGTTGTGTGGTGCCGCTGGAAGGTGGTTTCAGCATTCCGACCGAGCGTGGTTCGGTGCATTACGAAGCGGAAATCGCGGTCTTGATCGGCAAGCCGTTGTCGACCAAACCGAGCCGTGAAGAAGTGCTCGACGCCATCTCCGGTTTCGCCCCGGCCCTGGACCTGACCCTGCGCGACAAGCAGGCCGAGCTGAAATCCAAGGGCCTGCCCTGGGAAATCGCCAAGTCCTTCGACGGCGCGGCAGTGATTGCCCCGTTCGTGTCCGGCAGCACGTTTGCCGACCTGACCGACATCGGCATCCGCCTGACCATCAACGGCGAAGTACGCCAGGACGGTAACAGCAGCGCCATGCTCAACCCGATCGTGCCGATGATCCAGCACATGGCCGGCTGCTTCTCGTTGCAGGCCGGTGATGTGATTCTGACTGGCACACCAGTGGGCGTCGGTCCGCTGAATGTCGGTGATGAGATCGTTCTGGAGTTGCCGGGCGCCAGCAGTTTCACCAGCAGCGTTCGCTAGTCCAGACACCGCCAAACCCTGTGGGAGCGAGCTTGCTCGCGATGAGGCCGCGTCAGTCAGCAGA
>NZ_JBFUIC010000130.1:0-13157 GCF_056402075.1 Pseudomonas sp. P4_C3 | reverse complement strand
ATGACTTCCGTACCGCGCCACCCGCGCGGCATATCTTGCGGCTGTGCCGGGCCGAATCCTGCCAGAGCCGCGGTGCCGAGCAGCTTGCCGCGCAGTTGCGCGAGCGTCTGCAACTGGACGATCACGGCAGCAGTGCTGATGGCAGCATCAGTTTGCGGCCGGTGTATTGCCTGGGTGCCTGCGCCTGTTCGCCGGCTCTGGAGCTGGATGGCCGGGTGCATGCGCGACTCAGTGCTGAGCGTTTGGATGCATTGCTCGATGCATGCCGGGAGGACGTGTGATGCCGACTCTTTATCTGCCTTGTGATTCCCTTGCCCGTGCCGTGGGTGCCGATGAGGTGGCGGTGGCCCTGATCACTCAGGCCCGGGAACGCAATTTGCCGCTGGAGTTGCAGCGCACCAGTTCGCGTGGTCTGTATTGGCTGGAACCGTTGCTGGAGGTAGACAGTCCGCAAGGTCGGATCGGCTTTGGGCCGCTGACGGCGGCGGATGTGCCGTCGGTGCTCGATGCGTTGCAAGGCGAGCCGTCCGCTCATCCGCTGGCCTTGGGGCTGGTGGAAGAATTGCCTTATCTCAAGTCTCAACAACGTCTGCTGTTTGCGCGCGCCGGCATTACCCGGCCGCTGTCCCTGGAGGATTACCGGGCCCACGGCGGTTTCGAGGGTTTGACCCAGGCCATCGCCATTGGCGGCGAGCAGACCGCGACGGCAGTGTTCGATTCGGGCCTGCGTGGCCGTGGCGGCGCGGCCTTCCCCGCCGGGATCAAGTGGCGCACGGTGCGCGGCACTCAGGCTGTGCAGAAGTACATTGTTTGCAACGCCGACGAAGGCGACTCCGGCACCTTTGCCGATCGCATGTTGATGGAAGGCGACCCCTTCCTGCTGATCGAAGGCATGGCCATTGCCGGCATTACCGTCGGCGCCACTTTCGGCTACATCTATGTGCGCTCGGAATATCCGGATGCCGTGGCCACGTTGCGGGCCGCGTTGAACATCGCCCGAGAAGCCGGTTACCTGGGCGCCAATGTCGGCGGCAGCGGCCTGGCATTCGATATGGAAGTGCGGGTCGGGGCCGGTGCTTATATCTGCGGTGAAGAAACCGCGCTGCTGGACTCCCTCGAAGGCAAGCGCGGGATCGTTCGCGCCAAGCCGCCGATTCCGGCGTTGCAGGGGCTGTTCGGCTTGCCGACGCTGGTGCACAACGTGCTGACGTTGGCCTCGGTGCCGCTGATTCTGGCCAAGGGCGCGCAGTTCTATCGCGACTACGGCATGGGCCGCTCCCTGGGAACTATGCCGTTTCAACTGGCGGGCAATATTCGTCACGGCGGTCTGGTGGAACGTGCCTTTGGCCTGACCTTGCGGGAGCTGGTGGAAGACTACGGCGGCGGTACCGCCAGTGGCCGGCCGTTGAAGGCTGCGCAGGTGGGCGGCCCGCTCGGCGCCTGGGTGCCACCTTCGCAATTCGACACACCGTTGGATTACGAAGCCTTTATGGCCATCGGTGCGATGCTCGGTCACGGTGGTGTGGTGGTGGCTGACGACACCCTGGACATGGCCCGCATGGCGCGCTTCGCCATGCAGTTCTGCGCCGAGGAATCCTGTGGCAAATGCACGCCGTGCCGTATCGGCTCTACCCGTGGCGTTGAAGTGATCGACCGCCTGCTGGCCGCTCCCGACCAGAACGGTCGCGATGAACAGGTGATCATCCTCAAGGACCTGTGCGACACCCTGCAATACGGTTCGCTGTGCGCATTGGGCGGCATGGTCTCTTTTCCGGTCGCCAGCGCCCTCAAGCACTTCCCCGCCGACTTCGGTCTGCAAGCCTCGGAGGCCGAACAATGATCACTCTCTTCGACCCGAAAACAGACATTGACCTGGGTACGCCTGCCCGCGACAGCCAGGTGCAAGTCACCCTCAACATCGATGGCCGCAGCATCAGCGTGCCCGAAGGCACCTCGGTGATGCGCGCCGCCGCGCTGCTGGGCACTACCATTCCCAAACTCTGTGCCACCGACAGCCTGGAAGCCTTCGGCTCCTGCCGCATGTGCCTGGTGGAGATCGACGGCATGCGTGGTTATCCGGCGTCCTGCACTACGCCGGTCAGCGAAGGCATGAGCGTGCACACCCAGACGCCCAAGCTCGCGACCCTGCGCCGCAACGTCATGGAGCTGTACATCTCCGATCACCCGCTGGACTGCCTGACCTGCTCGGCCAACGGCAACTGCGAGCTGCAAACCGTGGCCGGTCAGGTCGGCCTGCGGGAAGTGCGTTATGGCTATGAAGGCGAGAACCATCTGGAGGACGTGAAAGACACCTCCAACCCCTATTTCGACTACGACCCGAGCAAGTGCATCGTCTGCAACCGCTGCGTGCGCGCCTGCGAAGAAACCCAGGGCACTTTTGCCCTGACCATTACCGGGCGCGGTTTCGAATCCCGGGTGGCCGCTGCCGGCGGCGAGAACTTCCTCGATTCGGAATGCGTGTCCTGCGGCGCCTGCGTGCAAGCGTGCCCCACCGCGACCCTGATGGAAAAAAGCGTGGTCGAACTGGGCCAACCCGAACGCAGCGTGATCACCACCTGTGCCTATTGCGGTGTGGGCTGCTCGTTCCGTGCCGAGATGAAAGGCGACCAGTTGGTACGCATGGTTCCGGACAAGAACGGCCAGGCCAACCACGGCCACTCCTGCGTCAAGGGGCGCTTCGCCTGGGGCTACGCCACCCACCCGGATCGCATCACCAAGCCGATGATCCGCAAGCACATCAGCGACCCTTGGCAGGAAGTCAGCTGGGATGAAGCGGTGACTTACGCCGCCAGCGAATTTCGCCGGCTGCAGCAAAAATATGGCCGCGATTCCATTGGTGGCATCACCTCCAGCCGCTGCACCAACGAAGAAACCTATCTGGTGCAGAAACTGGTGCGGGCCGCCTTCGGTAATAACAACGTCGACACCTGTGCGCGGGTCTGCCACTCGCCCACCGGCTATGGCCTGAAACAAACCCTGGGCGAGTCCGCCGGCACCCAGAGTTTCGACTCGGTGATGCAGGCCGACGTGATCCTGGTGATGGGTGCCAACCCCAGCGACGCCCACCCGGTGTTCGCCTCTCAACTCAAACGTCGCCTGCGTGAAGGCGCGCGGCTGATCGTCATCGATCCGCGACGCATTGATCTGGTGGATACGGTGCATGCCCGCGCCGAGTATCACCTGGCCCTGCGCCCCGGTACCAACGTCGCCATGCTCAACGCCTTGGCTCATGTGATTGTCACTGAAGGACTGCTCAACCAGGCCTTTATCGACGCCCGTTGCGAGGGTAGCGATTTCGCGATCTGGAGTGAATTCGTCAGCCGTGCGGAAAACTCGCCGGAAGCCCTCGGCCCTGTCTGCGGTGTACCCGCTGCCGACATCCGTGCCGCTGCGCGCCTGTATGCCACCGGTGGCAATGCGGCGATCTACTACGGTTTGGGCGTCACCGAACACAGCCAGGGCAGTACTTCGGTGATGGGCATCGCCAACCTGGCCATGGCCACCGGCAACATCGGCCGCGAAGGCGTGGGCGTGAACCCACTGCGCGGGCAGAACAACGTCCAGGGCTCCTGCGACATGGGTTCCTTCCCCCATGAGCTGCCCGGCTACCGGCACGTCTCCAACGAGGTGGTACGAGCGCAGTTCGAACAGGCCTGGAACGTCACCCTGCAACCCGACCCGGGCCTGCGTATCCCCAACATGTTCGAGGCAGCCTTGGGCGGCAGCTTCAAGGGCCTGTATTGCCAGGGCGAAGACATCGCCCAGAGCGACCCCAATACCCAGCACGTCACCGCGGCCCTGTCGGCCATGGAATGCATAGTGGTGCAGGACATTTTCCTCAACGAAACCGCCAAGTTCGCCCACGTGTTCCTGCCGGGCTGCTCGTTCCTGGAAAAAGACGGCACCTTCACCAACGCCGAGCGACGCATCTCCCGGGTGCGCAAGGTCATGGACCCGCTGGGCGGCAAGGCCGACTGGGAAGGCACGGTGGCCCTGGCCAATGCCTTGGGCTACCCGATGAACTACCAACATCCATCGCAAATCATGGATGAAATCGCCAGCCTGACGCCGACTTTCACCAACGTCAGCTACGCCGAACTGGACCGCCACGGCAGCCTGCAATGGCCGTGCAACGCCGAGGCACCGGACGGCACGCCAACCATGCACATCGAAGAATTCGTGCGTGGCAAGGGGCGCTTCATGCTCACCGGCTACGTGCCCACCGAGGAAAAGGTCAACAGTCGCTATCCGCTGTTGCTGACCACCGGGCGCATCCTCAGCCAGTACAACGTCGGCGCGCAGACCCGGCGTACCGATAACATCGCCTGGCATGACGAAGACCGCCTGGAAATCCACCCGACCGACGCTGAGAGCCGTGGCATCAACGAAGGAGACTGGGTCGGCATCGGCAGCCGCGCAGGGCAGACCGTGCTGCGTGCGCGAATCACCGAACGGGTCGCCCCAGGCGTGGTGTACACCACCTTCCACTTCCCGGAATCGGGCGCCAACGTCATCACCACCGACAACTCCGACTGGGCGACCAACTGTCCGGAGTACAAGGTCACGGCCGTGGAGGTCAGTCGCGTTTATCACCCTTCGGAGTGGCAAAAGCGCTTCCAGGAATTCAGCGAGGAACAGCAACGTTTGCTCGATGAACGTCGTCAGGCACGCGGGACCAAAGCCGAGGTACGCCGATGAGTACTGACAACCTGATCAAGATGGCCAACCAGATCGCCCAGTACTTCGCCAGCCAGCCGGACCAGCAACAGGCGGTGCTCAGCGTGCGCAATCATATGCAGATGTACTGGGCGCCGAGCATGCGCAAGGAACTGCTGGCCTGGCAGACGGAACATCAGGGGGCGGACTTGCACCCACTGGTGCAGGCGGCGGTGACTGGGGCGGGGTGGGAGGCTTAGCCTGCTGGCTGCAAAAAAACACTGTGGGAGCGAGCTTGCTCGCGATGAGGGCTTAACATTCAGCATTTTTGCTGGTTGATATACCGCCATCGCGAGCAAGCTCGCTCCCACAGGGGGATATGTGTTGTGGTTGGGATTGCCCTACTCCTTCCGCGCCGCCGTCACGGTCACTTCAATCGCCCGGACACTGATTGCCGCGAACGTCGCGGTCATCAGCACGCCGTTGAAACCCAGCAGCACTGCCAACACTCGCGAGACGCCCAGTTTGGGCACCAGCTCTCCGTAGCCGATGGTCAGCCCCGTCACGAAGGCAAAGTAGACACCGTCATCAGGGCTCCATCCTTCCATCTGGGCGATGATGAGGCCAAACGCAACGATCACTAACAGCAGTATCGAGAAGATCGGCCACACCACTTTGAAGTAGAACCAGACGGCTTTGTAGAACTCTTTGCGGACGTTTGATGCACGGGTGAAGTTCATGTCGCGGGCTTCCTGGGGTTTGGCTGGCCGGCATTTGAATACACGGCGGTTCAATACCCCGTTCAGCTTGGCACAAGCGCTGAAAACTGCGACCAACGGGGCGTTATCTCTGGCGAGGACTATGACAAAGATGACGCCAATCGGGCTATCCAGAAACCGCCTGCTGCTGGACTCGTTGTAGGAGCGAGCTTGCTCGCGATGGTCGTTAACGATAACGCGTGTTTACTGGTTAAACGCGGCGCTCTCCAGTCCATCGTCGGAACGCCGCCCGGAGCAAGCTCGCTCCTACAATAACGCGGCGCTCTCGAGTCCATCGCGAGCAGGCTCGCTCCTACAACAACAGCGGCAGGTTTACCCCTCAGTTCGCTTCAGTTTCCCGGATCAGCTTCTTGTTGATCTTGCCGACGCTGGTCTTGGGGATTTCGGTCACGAACTTGAACTGCTTGGGGATCGCCCATTTGTTGATGCGCCCGCCGTCGACGAAGGCTTGCAAATGAACCTCCAGAATCTTGCGGTCAAGGTATTGCCCCGGCTCGCAGACGACCATGGCCATCGGGCGTTCGCCCCACTGTTCATCGACGATGCCCACCACGGCCACGGACATGACGCCTGGGTGTTCGCTGATCAGGCTTTCCAGTTCCAGGGAGCTGATCCACTCACCGCCGGTCTTGATCACGTCCTTGATGCGGTCCTTGATTTCCACGCCGCCCAGTGGGTCAATCGAGGCCATGTCGCCGGTGTGCAGCCAGCCGTTGTGCCACAGCTGCGCACCTTTGTCCGGGGCTTTCAGATAGCCCTGGGTCAGCCACGGCGCGCGCACCACGATCTCGCCCAGGGACTCGCCGTCATGGGCCACGTCATTGCCCTCGGCGTCGATGATCTTCAGGTCGACCATCGGCACCGGCGTGCCGGTCTTGATGCGGATCGGCAGTTGCGCTTCGGCAGATAGCTGCAGGTCTTCGTCGCGCAGGTACGTCAGGCACAGCAACGGGCAGGTCTCGGACATGCCGTAGCCGGCATGCACCACCATGCCTTTGGCATTGGCCTCGCTGGCAACGCCGAGGGTCAGCGCACTACCGCCCAGGAGCATTTTCCATCCATCGAAACGGGTCGCCTTGCCTTCCTCACAGTTGAGGATCATCTGCAAAATGGTCGGCACACAGTGGGAGAAGGTCACCTTCTCTTCGCGGTACAGCCTGACCAGGCTGTTGGGCTCGTAGCGGCCGGGATACACCTGTTTGATGCCCATCAGGGTCGCGACATACGGCACACCCCAGGCATGCACATGGAACATCGGCGTGATCGGCATGTACACATCGTCGGAGCGCAGCAGCGGCTGGCCCTGATAGGCGCCCAGGGTGCCGACGGCATTCAGGGTGTGCAGCACCAGTTGCCGGTGGCTGAAGTACACGCCTTTCGGGTCGCCGGTGGTGCCGGTGGTGTAGAACAGCGTGGCGACCGAATTCTCGTCGAAATCGGGGAAGTCGTACTGGTCCGGGGCCAGGGACAGCAGGTGCTCGTACTCGCCCAGCATCGGCAGCGAGGTGGTGGTTGCCTCGTCATCGGTGAGCTGCAGGTAGCCTTTAACGGTTTCCAGCCGACCTTGGATCTGCTCGACCAGGGGCAGGAAATCATCATGCACCAGCACCAGGTCATCTTCGGCGTGGTTCATGGTGAACAACACCTGCTCCGGCGACAGGCGAATGTTCACGGTGTGCAGCACCGCGCCGATCATCGGCACGGCGAAGAAGCATTCCAGGTAACGGTGGCTGTCCCAGTCGAGTAAAGCCACGGTGTCACCGGCCTTGACCCCGGCCGCCGTCAGCGCATTGGCCAGGCGGCGAATACGCTTGTTGAGGGTCTGGTAGCTGTAGCGCAGCTTGTCGGCGTAGACGATTTCCCGGCCCGGCTGGTAGCGCACGCCGGACAGCAGCAGTTGCTTGATCAGCAAGGGATAGGCATAAGCGCCGTCGGCGGGCGGAATTATTTTTGTCGCCATCATGTTTAAGGTTCCTTGTCCTTTCGATCAGAACTGATCAGCTTGCAGCTCGTAGAGGCAGTCGCTGCCGGCCTTGGCCGATGCGCTCAACGAGTGGATACGCGGCAGCAACCGGGCGAAGTAGAAACGTGCGGTGGCCAGTTTGCTGGTGTAAAAATCGTCTTCGCCATCGCCGCTCATGACGGCCTTGGCCATACGCGCCCACATGTAGGCGTACGCGGTGTAGCCGAACACGTGCAGGTACTCGACCGAGGCCGCGCCGATTTCGTTCGGGTTGTTTTGTGCCCGGTCCAGCAGCCACGCGGTCAGGTCGTCGAGGGTGTCGACGGCGGCGTTCAGCGGCTGGGTGAACTCGCCGAGGTCCGCGCAGGCAGTGGCGGTGAAGTTGCGGATTTCCGAAGCGAACAAACGGTAGAGCGCCCCGCCGCTGCCGACGATCTTGCGCCCGGCCAGGTCCAGCGACTGGATGCCGTTGGTGCCTTCGTAGATCTGGGTAATGCGCACGTCCCGCACCAGTTGCTCCTGGCCCCACTCACGGATGTAGCCGTGGCCGCCGAAGACCTGCTGGCCGTGGATGGTGGTCTCCAGGCCCATGTCGGTGAGAAATGCCTTGGCCACCGGGGTCAGCAGCGATACCAGATCCTGCGCGCGCTGGCGTGTCGGTGCGTCTTCGCTGTACTTGGCGATGTCCAGTTGCAGGGCCACGTAGCTGGAGAACGCACGGCCGCCTTCGTTCAAGGCTTTCATGGTCAGCAGCATGCGGCGCACGTCCGGGTGCACGATGATCGGGTCGGCCGCTTTGTCCTTGTGCTGCGCGCCGGTCGGTGCACGGCTTTGCAGGCGGTCACGGGCGTAGGCGACGGCGTTCTGGTACGAACGCTCGCCCTGTGCCAAGCCTTGTATGCCCACGCCCAGACGCTCGTAGTTCATCATGGTGAACATGGCCGCCAGGCCTTTGTTCGGTGCGTCGACGATCCAGCCGGTGGCGCCGTCGAAGTTCATCACGCAGGTGGCGGAGGCCTTGATGCCCATCTTGTGTTCGATGGAGCCGCAGGACAGCGCATTGTTTTCACCCAGCGAACCGTCGGCGTTGACCAGCACTTTCGGCACCAGGAACAGCGAGATGCCTTTCGGCCCGGCCGGTGCATCCGGCAGTCGCGCCAGCACCAGATGGATGATGTTTTCGGTCAGGTCGTGCTCGCCACCGGTGATGAAAATCTTGCTGCCGCTGACCTTGTAACTGCCATCGGCCTGGGGTTCGGCCTTGGTGCGGATCAGGCCGAGGTCGGTACCGGAATGGGCTTCGGTCAGGCACATCGAACCGGTCCAGGTGCCGGCGTACATGTTCGGCAAGTAAGCCGCTTTCAGTTCTTCGCTGGCGTGGGCCTTGATCGACAGGCAGGCGCCGGCGGTCAGCATCGGGTACAGGCCGAACGACAGGCTGGCCGAGTTGACCATCTCTTCGACCTGCGCCGAAATCGCCTTGGGCATACCCATGCCGCCGTACTGCGGATCACCGCCGACACCCACCCAACCGCCTTCGGCGAAGGCTTGATAGGCCTGGGCAAAACCGTCCGGAGCGGTGACCGCGCCGTCGTTCCAGGTGCAGCCCTGTTCGTCGCTGGCGCGGTTCAGTGGCGCGATCACTTCGGCGCTGATCTTGCCGGCCTCTTCAAGGATGGCGGCGGCGGTCTCTTCATCGATCACGTCGGCCAGGCCGGGCAATTGCGCCCAGAGCCGGGACACCTGGAAAACCTCGTTGAGTACGAAGCGCATGTCGCGCAGGGGAGCTTTGTAATCAGACATCTTGGCTTACTCGGAAGTGGTCACGGCATGGGGCATGCCGGGACGTTCAGTGGATTCAGCGTTTTCGGTTACCGCGACAGAACCGGGCTGAGGGGCCCGTTCGCGCAGCAGGAACCAGGACAGGGCCGGAATCAGGATCAGCGCGCCGAGCATGTTCCACAGGAACATGAAGGTCAGCAGGATGCCCATGTCGGCCTGGAACTTGATCGGCGACCAGACCCAGCACACCACGCCAGCAGCGAGGGTGATGCCCACCAGCCCGACCACCCGGCCGGTGAACGACACGGCGTTGCGGTAGGCCTGGGACAAAGGCAGGCCCTGGCGCTGGAAGTGCAGTTGCACGCTGAGCAGGTACAAGGCGTAGTCCACGCCGATGCCCACGCCGAGGGCGATCACCGGCAGGGTCGCGACTTTCACACCGATACCCATGGCCACCATCAAGGCTTCGCAGAGGATCGAGGTCAGCACCAGCGGCAACAGCGCCACCAGCGTGGCGCGCCAGCTGCGGAAGGTGATCAGGCAGAACAGCGTCACCGCCGCGTAGACGTAAAGCAGCATGGTGCGGTTGGCTTCGCGGACCACTATGTTGGTTGCGGCTTCAATACCGGCGGTACCGGCGGCGAGCAGGAACTGGCGATCCGCGGTGCTGTTTTCCTTGGCGAACTTGTCGGCAATCGCCACCACCGCGTCCAGGGTTTCGGCCTTGTGATCCTTGAGAAAGGTGATCACCGGCATCAGCGAGCAGTCGGTGTTGAACAGCTCCGGGGAGTTGACCGAGGCTTGTTGCGCGGCGTAGTTCAGCACGTCCTGGTTGCGCTGGATGCTGTTGAGCTTGGGGTTGCCTTCGTAGGTGCCGGCGGTGATCTGGCGTACCGCGTTGACCAAGGACGCGGTCGCCTGCACGCCCGGATACTGTTGCAGTTCCCAGGCCAGGCGGTCGGCGAGGACCAGGGTCTTGTAGTTCAGGCAGCCTTCCGGCGCGGTCTTGATCATCACCGCGAACAGGTCGCTGGACAGCGCGTAATGCTGGGTGATGTAGGCGTTGTCGCGGTTGTAGCGCGAGTCGGCGCGCAGCTCCGGCGCCCCGCTGTCGAGGTCGCCGATTTTCAGGTTCTGGCTGACCATGTAACCGCCAATGCCCATCAACACCGCGACCACTACCGCGCCGGTGGCCCACTTGGCGGTGGTGAAGCGATCGAGCGCGTCCCACAGTCTGCCGAAGCCTTTGTGCTTCTCTGCGCGGTTGTCGATTTTCAGCGCACGCTCGGCAGCTTTCGCGCCCACACCGACATAGGACAGCGCCACCGGCATCAACAACAACGAGGTGAAGATCAGCACGGCGACACCAATACTGGCGGTGATCGCCAGATCCTGGATCACCGGGATGTCGATCAGCATCAACACGGCGAAGCCCACGGCGTCGGCCAGCAGCGCGGTGACACCGGCGATGAACAGACGGCGGAAGGTGTAGCGCGCAGCGATCAGTTTATGGGTGCCACGGGCGATGTCCTGCATGATGCCGTTCATCTTCTGCGCGGCGTGGGACACGCCGATGGCGAAGATCAAGAACGGCACCAGCACCGAGTACGGATCGATGGCGTAGCCGAGCCAGGCGACAATACCCAGTTGCCAGACCACCGCGATCAGCGAGCAGCCGACCACCAGCAGAGTGCTGCGCACGCAACGGGTGTAGCCGTAAATGATGATCAGCGAAGTGACCACGGCCAGGCCGAAGAACATCATCACCTGGATCAGGCCGTCGATCAGGTCGCCCATGAGCTTGGCGAAGCCGATCACCCGCACCTTGTAATGGCCGGTGCCTTCGACCCCGGATTTACGCGCAGCGCTGTCGCCGGCGTATTCGATCTTGTCGCGCAACTGCTCTTCGAGCATCTGCGAGAAAGCGTGGTAGTTGATGCGTTGACCACCGGCGGCGGCTTTGTCCATCAGCGGCACGATCAGCATGGTCGACTTGAAGTCGCTGGCCACCAGGCTGCCCACCAGACCGGCGCGGGAGATGTTCTGGCGCAACTGTTCAATGTCGGAGGGCGAGCCCTGATAACTGTCGGGCATCACCGGGCCACCCTGGAAACCGTCCTCGGTGACTTCAGTCCAGCGCACCGCCGGGCTCCACAGCGACTTCATCCACGCGCGGTCGACGCCTTCGGTGAGGAACAGCTGGTCGTTGACCTGCTTGAGCACGTCGAGGTATTGCGGATCGAAAATATCGCCCTGGGTGTTCTCGACCACTACCCGCACCGAATTGCCCAGGCCGCGCAGCGAAGCGCGGTTTTCCAGGAAGTTCTGGATGTAGGGCTGGCTCTGGGGAATCATTTTTTCGAAGCTTGGGCGCAGCTCCAGGCGAGTCACGGCCATGAAGCCCAGCACCACGGTGGCGAGCGCCATCAGCAGCATGAACAGCGGGCGGTAGTTGAACACCAGCCGCTCGAGAAGGTTGCCGGAGCGCTGGTCGAAATCCCGCAGTTCGCGGATCACCGGCATGGCGTCTTGTTTGATATTGCCCATGTCTGGGTTCTCGCTCTTAGGGTTCGAGGGCTGGATCGGCGGACAGCGTCCGGGCGCCACGGCTGCCCGCTACCACCAACGCGCCAGCGGCGGACTGGGTGGCACCGGCGACCGGGGTCGGTGCCGGTTGCCGCACCAGATGCAACTGCGCGCCCGTCCCTTGGCTGACCAGCATCTGCCCACCCTGGGTGAACAAGCGATAGTTGCCACGGGCATCGATCAGGCCCGCGGTGATGCTGACGTGCAGGCCGGTGTCCAGCACAGTCCAGCTCTGGCCGCCGTCGGTGCTGCGCAACACGTTGCCGCGCAGACCGTAGATCAGCACTTCGCCAGGCTTGCCGAGCACGCCGAAAAAGCTGCCTTGATAAGGCGTCGGCACGGCATTGAAGCGTTGGGCGCTGTCGTCCCATTTGAGCAGCAGGCCTTGCTCGCCCGCGATGTACAGACTGTCGCCGGTGGAGGCGATGGCGTTGAGGTGGAAACCCTGGGGGTTGTCGGTGCGGTCCTGGAATGGCGTCCAGGTCAGGCCACCGTCGTCAGTGCGCAGGATCAGGTTGAATACACCGACCACATAGCCGGTTTTGTCGTTGGCGAACCAGACGTCGAGCAGCGGTTTGTCCGCGCCCTGATCGGCTAGTCGTTGGCCTTCCATAGCCAACTGCGGCCATTGCTCATTGCCCGGTTCGGCGCTGGCCAGCGCCGTGTAATGCTTGACCAGCAAGGCGCCGATCTGACGACCGTCGAGCTGCTTGTGCCAGGTCGCGCCGGCGTCGCTGCTGTGCAGCACCACGCCGTCATTTCCCACCGCCCAGCCTTGGGTGGTGGTCGGAAAATTCACCGCAGTGAGGTCGGCACTGGCCGGTACGGCGGCCTGTTGCCAATGGTTTCCCGAATCATCGGAAAACAGAATATGGCCACGCTGGCCGACGGCGATCACGCGCCCACCGGCGCGGGTCATTCCGGACAACGGGCTGTTGATGGCCAAGGCACTAGCCCTGGCGGGCAGGTCCAGTACATCGACGTAATCGGCCGCATGGGTGATGCCCTGCGACAGGCAAAGCACAACGCCAAAGGCCAGCTGCAACATATTATTTTTATACGAACACATACTGCGTCCTCTTCGGAAAACCGCGCTACACCTCGCGCCGTGCAGCTCATGTGGGAGCGAGCTTGCTCGCGATGGACCGGAGGGCGACGCGGGCATCCAGACAGCACGCGTCATCGTTAACGTCCATCGCGAGCAAGCTCGCTCCCACATGAGCTGCACGGCGCGAGGTGTAGCGCGGTTTTCCGAAGAGGACGCAGTATGTGTTCGTATAAAAATAATATGTTGCAGCTGGCCTTTGGCGTTGTGCTTTGCCTGTCGCAGGGCATCACCCATGCGGCCGATTACGTCGATGTACTGGACC
>NZ_JBFUIC010000129.1:0-13165 GCF_056402075.1 Pseudomonas sp. P4_C3 | reverse complement strand
TGTGGGAGCGAGCTTGCTCGCGATTGCAGGCTGTCAGTCAGCACAACTATTGAATGGGCCGCCGCCATCGCGAGCAAGCTCGCTCCCACAAGGGATTCGGTTTCTGCAGATGGAATGTTTATTCATAACGATCGCCCCGGTTCGCGGCAGACCTGCTGCCCGGCTTCGAGCAGCGTCGAGCAGGCGCGCACCCGGCGACCATCGCCCAGTCGCACCCAGCAATCCTGGCAGGCCCCCATCAGGCAGAAGCCGGCGCGGGGTTCGGCACTGAAGTCGCTGCTGCGCAGGTGTTCGCTGCAAGTCAGCACGGCGGTCAGCACGGTATCGCCGAGCAAACCGCTGGCGCGATGGCCGTCGAGGGTAAAGTCCAGGGCCGGGCGGTCAGCTTCGGCCAGTCGTTTCAGCAGAGCCATGGCGCCCTCATTGTTTACCCACCAGAACCCGATCCAGGCCGTAGACCCGATCAAGCAGAATCATCGTCAGTGCGGTCAGCGCAATCACCAGTGCCGACACCGCCGCCATCATCGGATCGATGGACTCAGTGGCGTACACGTACATGCGCACCGGCAGGGTTTGTGTGGCCGGCGAGGTGACGAAAATCGACAGCGTGACTTCGTCGAAACTGTTGATGAACGCCAGTAGCCAGCCACCGGCCACCCCCGGCAGAATCATCGGCAGGGTGATCTGGCGGAACAGCGTGAAGCGTCCGGCGCCCAAGGATTGCGCGGCGTGTTCGGCGCTGCGATCCAGGCCAATCGCCGAGGCCAGCACCAGACGCAGCACATACGGTGTAATCACCAGCACGTGGGCGAAAATCAGCCAGACGAAGCTGCCATTGACACCCAGCAACGCAAACAGGTGCAGCAACGCCACACCAAGTACCAGGTGCGGAATGATGATCGGCGACAGAAACAGGCCGTTGAGAAAGTCTCGACCGGGAAACTCGAACCTGGTGATCGCCAGCGCGGCGGGCACCGCAATCAGCGTCGCCAGGGTGGCTGCACCGAACGCCAGGATCAGGCTGTTGTAGAACGCATCGACAAAATCGGCACGCTCGAACACCGCGCGAAACCAGCGTAGAGAGAACTCCGTGGTCGGCAGGCTCAGGGTGTTTTCCGGAGTGAAGGCCACAAGGCAAACCACCACCAGCGGCGCCATCATGAACACCACCACCAGGGTATGAAACAGCAGGGCGAAAGGACCGTTCCTGGACATGACGAATTATCCCAATGACTTCTTGTAGCGGCCTTCGATCATGCGATTCCACGACAGCATGATCAGCAGGTTGATGAGCAGCAGAGCCACGGCAATAGTCGCGCCCATGGGCCAATTGAGCTCCGATAGGTACTGGTCGTAGATCAGCGTGGCAACCATCTTCAGCCGACGACCGCCGAGCAGGCCGGGGATCGCGAATGAGCTGGCGGCCAGGCCAAACACGATCAATGTGCCGGACAACACACCAGGCATGACCTGTGGCAGCACGACTTGGCGAATCACCGTGAAGTGACTGGCGCCCAGCGACTGCGCGGCTTGTTCGGCGGCGGGATCGAGTTTCTGCAGCGAGGTCCAGACCGGAATGATCATGAACGGCAGCATCACGTGGACCAGCGCAATCACCACCGCGAACGGCGTGTAGAGCAGCTTCATCGGCGAGCCGCCGAGGGCTTGCAGGGTCTGGTTGACCAGGCCGTCGGCGCCGAGCAACAGGCTCCAGCCGAAGGCGCGCACCACCACCGAAATCAACAGCGGAGTGAGGATCAGAATCAGGAAAATCGAGCGCCAGGGTGTGCCCATGCGACTGAGGATGTAGGCCTCGGGCACGCCGATCAGTACGCAGAGCAAAGTGGTCAGGGCGCTGATCCACAAGGTGCGCAGAAAGATCTCGTAGAAATACGGATCGCCCAGCAGGTTGCTGTAGTGCTCGACAGTGTAGGCGTCGCCGTTGATCCCCGAGCTGTAGTCGAAGACGTTGAACGACAGCACCAGGGTCAATCCCAGCGGGATGATCAACAAGCAGAGGTACAAGGCCAGGGCCGGTGCAGACAGCCAATACCCCTGGCGTCCCTGGTGGATGGCGGTGAGCGTACTCATGCTGGCACCTCGTCGACACTCAGCACTCGCAGCAGCGCCGCGTCCCAGTCCAGACCGACTGCAGTGCCTTCGTTCAACGGCGCAGAGCCATCATTGCGGCGCACCACGCAGAGTTCGCCCAGGCTCGTCCCGACGCCGTACAGCCATTGGCTGCCGAGGAAAAACCGACTGACGATCTTGCCTTGTAAACGACCGTGGCCGGCATCGCGCAGATCGATTTTTTCCGGCCGCAGGCTCAGGGTCAGATCGCCTTTGCCAACACCGCACACCTGAACCACACCGGCACCATTGCGCTCGCCGGGCAGCAGATTGGCCTTGCCGACGAATCCGGAAATGAACTCGGTGCGCGGGTGTTCGTAGAGGGTGTAGGGCGCGTCGATCTGGGTGATGCGCCCGGCCTGCATCACCACGACACGGTCGCTGATGGACAGCGCCTCCGACTGGTCGTGGGTGACCATCAGCGTGGTGATTGCAACTTCGCGCTGGATGCGGCGGATCTCGAATTGCATCTCTTCGCGCAGATTGGCGTCAAGGTTGGACAGTGGTTCATCCAGCAAAAGTACCGGCGGCTGAATCACCAGGGCGCGGGCCAGGGCGACGCGCTGGCGCTGGCCACCGGAAAGCTCCCGCGGGTAACGCTCGGCGTGCTGATTCAGGCGCACCAGTTTCAGAACCCGGTCGACTCGCTGCTGGATATCAGCGTTCGCCACCTTGCGCATGCGCAGGCCGAAAGCGACGTTGTCCTTGACGGTCATGTGCGGGAACAGCGCGTAGCTCTGGAATACCACCCCCAAACCGCGGCTGGCGGGTTTGGCGTGGGTGATGTCGCGGCCATCGAGCACGATGCGCCCGCTGGTGACTTCGACGAAGCCGGCAATCATTTGCAGAGTGGTGGTCTTGCCGCATCCCGAGGGGCCGAGCAAAGACACGAATTCACCTTTCTCGACCGAGAGGTCGGTGGCGACGACGGCGTCGATTTCGCCGTAGCGTTTGCAGAGTTTTTCAAGTTGCACAAAAGCCATGACTGCGCTCCACCTGAGATTGTTATGCGTCACCCAAAGGCGCGCTTTTTTGTATGGGCAGATACGAAAAGATGTTGCCGGGGTGCGTGGCGCTCGACTTGAGTCGGCTGCCGCTGTTGTTCGAATCGCCCCTGTCTGGACGCAGAGTAGGACGAAGACTAGGATGGGCTCAATGGCCTATTTCACTGAGGCGATGACTATTTTAAGTTTTATTCGATCAGTAAATTAATAATCGGAAAACAAGATGCAAGATTCCATTGAGCGGAATGAAAGCAAAAGTGAAGTCGGTGTCGGCGCGGTCTCAAGACTGTTTGCGGTACTGCGAACACTGGGTGATAGCGTCGAGGGCGGCGAGCGGGTGACGCAACTGGCGCAGCGCATCGGCTTATCGCAACCGACGACGCATCGGTTGCTGCGCAGCCTGATGGACGAGGGCATGGTCGAGCAGGATGGGCGCAGTAAACGCTATCGCCTGAGCCTGGATTTTTTCGCGCTGGCGGCGCGTGCGGGCAACACCGGAAACTTGCGCGAACTGGCACGGCCGGCGCTGCTGCGACTCTCGGCTTCGCTGGGTGATTCGTTGTTTTTGCTGGCGCGCTGCGGCTTTGATGCGATCTGTCTGGACCGCAGCGAAGGGCCGTTCCCGATCCGTACCTTTACCGGGGATATCGGCGGGCGTGTGGCGTTGGGCGTGGGTCAGGGCAGCCTGGCGATTCTGGCGTTCCTGCCGGAGGAAGAGCGCGACACCGTCATCCATTACAACTTGCCGCGCCTGAAAGACTTCCACCTGTATGACGAGGTGTTCCTGCGCTCGGAAGTCGACAACGTGCGCGCCCTGGGTTACGCCGGGCGCAATACCGGCGTGCTGCAGGGCATGGCCGGGGTGGCCGTGCCGATTCTCGATCGTGAAGGTCGCGCGGTGGCGGCGTTGAGTGTGGCGACCGTGAGTGACCGATTGGGCCCGGATCGCCTGCCGACGGTGGTGGACATGCTCAAGCGCGAAGCGGCGCTGATCGGGCCGCGGATCAATCCGTTCGACCCGCTACTGCGCCGGCCTTCGCAGGTGTTTGGGCAAGGGTAAGATTTACATGTCCGCACAAATCCCCTGTGGGAGCGAGCTTGCTCGCGATAGCGGTCTGTCAGGCAACACTCAGTGACTGTCAGGCCGTCATCGCGAGCGAGCTCGCTCCCACAGGGGAGGGGATCAGAACTGTATGGTCTGTTTCAGCATCCGCGCCGCCGGCGTATCCGCCGGGCTGACCATCGCATAGTTGTAGCCACTTCCCGACCAGTACTCGGCCTGCAACTCGCCATCACTGCGACTGCCCCTGGGCAGCAGAAAGTTTTTCGGCCCAGGCGGGCGCACGTAGAAACTGACTTTCTGCCCGCCCTGGTTCTCGTAGACCACCATCGCCGCCGGGCCTTGCTCGGTGCTCAGCAGGCGCCCACTGACCGGTTTGAAACCGGCATCGGAAAGGTCGGGCAGGCGATTGGCCTGAGTGAAATAACGGTCGAGCCAGCCTTGCATATCACCGTCCTCGCCGACGTTGTAATCGGCCGGGAGGATGCCTTGCTGGGCAATCAGGCGATAGGCCTGTATAGCGTCGGCCATCGGTGCCGGGGCGCTGGCCAGGGTCATTTCCCGTGCTTGCCAACCGCTGAAACCGCCGACACTGACTGCGATCAACAGCACCGCCGCGCTGGCCAGGTGCCGACGGGACTGGCGTTTCAGGTGTTGGCGAATCACGGCTGGATCGAGGTTCGGATTGACCGGTTGCTGCAAGGCGCCACCGAGGGTCGCGCGCAGTTGCTGGGCGTCCAGTTGCCAGGCGCGCACTTGTGCGGACATTTGCGGATTGCTCGCCAGAAAAGTCTCTACCAGGCGTCGGTCGGCGTCGCTCAGTTGGTGATCGACATAGGCGTGCAGGTCACGCTCGCTGGGGGGCATGCTGATCATTTGAGTCTCCGCAGGGAAGGGCGGTTGATTTCGCCATCACTGAGTTGGCGCAGGGCCTGGCGAGCCCGGGACAGGCGGGACATCACGGTGCCGGTGGGTACGTCGAGAATCCCGGCGACCTCTTTGTAGCTCAGGCCTTCCACCRACACCCAGAGCAGCAGCGCGCGTTGCTCGGTGGGCAATTGATCGAAAGCGCTGAGGGTCGATTGAGCGATAACGGTGCGCTCCACCGAGGGCTGGGCATCGTCACGCCCGGTGAAGAATTCGAGCATGCGCGCATAGCGCCGGGAGCGACGGTGCGCATCGAGAAACTGCCGGTAGACAATCGAGAACAGCCAGGCGCGCAAGTCGCCCTCGGCGCGTTTGCCGCTCCAACTCGACAATGCCCGCTCCAGGCTCGCCTGCACCAGGTCGTCAGCGCTGCTGGTGTTGCGCGTCAACGACACGGCGAACCGTCGCAATCTTGGAATGATTTCCCTCAGTTGTTCGTCGATATCGTTCATGAAGTTCTGACTGGTCGCTACGCTTGGGACTAGGAAGACGTCCGGTACTGGAGGTTATTCCACGTCAGAAAAAATAAACATCGCGCGTGGGAATAAACCTGCATGCGGTTCGTCTGCTTGATTCTTCTCACTTGTGGCCGATGGCCCTGGAGTCTTTCATGGTAGATCGATCATCACCGCCAACCCGGCCACCCTTGAGTGCGGCGAGCCTGACGTTGCGTCTGGCCGGCATTGCCGTGGTCGTTGCGGCCGTGGCTGGGGCGTTTGCCTACGTCAACGGTACCTTCGACCCACAGCGCCTGACCCCGAAGAAACTGATCAACGTGCTGGAAACCAATAACGGCGTGCATCAGGGTTTCCGTCGCAACCATTCCAAAGGCGTGTGCGTGATCGGGCATTTCGAGAGCAGCTTTGATGCGCGCAGCTATTCCACCGCTCAAGTGTTCAACGAAGCGCGGACGCCGGTGGTGGGGCGTTTCGCCTTGCCGGCCGGTAACCCTTACGCGCCGGACAGTGCTGTGCCGATCCGCAGCATGGCCTTGCGCTTCACCCAGGCCAACGGCCAGCAGTGGCGCACCGGGATGAACAGCATGCCGGTGTTTCCGGTGGGCACGCCCGAGGCGTTCTATCAACTGCAAAAAGCCCAGTCGCCAGACCCGACCACCGGCAAACCGGACCCCAAGGCGGTACCGGCGTTTTTTGCTTCGCACCCGGAAGCCGCACCGTTCCTGGCCTGGATCAAGACCGCCAAGCCGTCGGCCAGTTACGTGACCGAAAACTACAACAGCGTGAATGCGTTCTACCTGGTCAACGCGGCCGGCCAACGCCAGGCCGTGCGCTGGAACATGGTGCCACTGGCCCAGGACACACCGGGGGGCACTGCACCGGAGGGCAATGATTTCCTGGAGAAAGACCTGGTTCAGCGAATCGCCGCCGGCCCGTTGCGCTGGCAGTTGAACATCACCCTGGCCAACCCCGGCGATCCGGTCAACGACGCCAGCAAGGCCTGGCCCGAAGGGCGCAAGGTGTTGAATGCTGGCACCCTGGTGCTTGAAAAGACTCAACCGCAACTCAACGGTGAATGCCGTGACATCAACTACGATCCGCTGGTGTTGCCTGCCGGGATCGAAGGTTCCGACGACCCGTTGCTCGCCGCCCGTTCAGCCGGTTACGCCAATTCCTACCTGCGTCGCACCAGCGAAGTAAGCCAGTTGCCCGCCGCCAAACAGGAGGCCCAGCAATGAGCAACCAACCGAACCACTTCGCCCCGCTGGCGCGCCTGCTGCACTGGCTGATGGCGCTGATGATCATCGCGATGCTGTTTATCGGCGCCGGCATGGTCGCCTCGGTGTCCGAGCGTCATGAATGGCTGATTCATCTGCACAAACCCTTGGGCATCGCGATTTTGCTGTTGGTGATCGTGCGCCTGGTGGTGCGTTTCTCCACCACACAGCCACCATTGCCGGCGGACTTGCCGGGTTGGCAGGTGCGGGCGGCCAAGGCGTCGCATGTGTTGCTGTACGCCTTGATGCTGGTTCTGCCGCTGCTGGGCTGGGCGATGATTTCGGCGTCGGGCGAGCCGGTCATGCTCAGCAGTTCGCTGCAACTACCGTCAATTGTGCCGGCGAACGCGCAGGTGTTTGCGTTTTTGCGCAAGGCGCACGGGTATCTGGCGTATCTGTTGTTTCTGACTGTGTTGCTGCATTTGGCGGCGGCGTTGTTTCACGGTTGGGTGCGTCGCGATGAGGTGCTGGACAGTATGTTGCGGGGTAAGGATCGCGGATAATAGCCGGGCGAAAAAAGATCGCAGCCTGCGGCAGCTCCTACAGGGAAACGCATTCCAATGTAGGAGCTGCCGCAGGCTGCGATCTTTTGATCTTGAAGGGCAATTAACGCAGGCTATCGACCATCTCGGCCACGGTGGTCAGCACATCCTTGCCCAATTGCTTCGAACGTTTGCCCGACCAACCGGTTTCCGCGTTCGGGTGGTCGTCGTGATCCTTGAACGGCATTTCCAGGGTCAACGACAGGCAGTCGTACTTCTGCCCGACGCTGTTACAGGCCAGCGTCATGTTGGCCCGGCCCGGTTCGTCGCGGGTGTAGCCGTACTTGGTCTGGAAGTCTTTGGTGGTGTGCTTCAGATGACTGCGGAAGTGCTCCTCGAGCTTTTCGATTCGCGGCGTGTAACCGGGGTTGCCTTCGCAACCGGCGGTGAATACGTGAGGGATTTCCTCGTCACCATGGGCGTCGAGGAACATGTCGACGCCGTACTTTTCCATCTGCTGCTGAACGAACAGGACTTCCGGGCTGATTTCCTGGCTGGCGCTCTGCCAGGCGCGGTTGAGGTCCTGGCCCATGGCGTTGGTGCGCAGGTGGCCGTGGAAAGCACCGTCCGGGTTCATGTTTGGCACCAGGTACAGGTCGGCGCTGGCCAGCAGTTTATTCAGCACAGGGTCGTCGTGTTTTTCCAGGCGTTCGATCACGCCTTCCATGAACCACTCGGCCATGTGCTCGCCCGGATGTTGCTGGGCAATCATCCATATCTTGCGTCGGCCTTCGGCCCCGGTGCCTTTGCGCAACAACTGAATGTCGCGACCTTCGACACTTTTGCCGGTGGCCAACAGTTCGGTGCCGGCCTTGGTCAGTGCCTGCTCGATCAGCCAGTCGTGGCGACCACGGCTGTAGGGTTCGAAGTAGGCGAACCAGGCGTGGGTTTGCTCGGCTTCAAGGCTGAAACGCAGGCAGTCGCCTTCGAAAATGGTCGGTACGCGGAACCAGTTGACGTGATCGTAGGACGCCACCGCCTGATAACCGGTCCAGGCTTTGTTATAGGAGGATTGGCTGGCATTGTTCAGGCGAAACCAGTGCTCCTGGCCAACATGCAGGCCGCTGGCCTTGAAGTGGAACCACTGGAAATGCGGACTGCGGGTGTCCGGGCGAATGGCCAGAAGCGGTTTGAGCGGGTCGCTGATGTCGATGACTTGGATGTTGCCGCTGTCGAAATTGGCACTGATGTCGAAAGAGGATTTAGCGACGCTCATAATCGGGTCCTGAATATGATTTTTATGGCGGCTACTTTACACGCAAGAGTGGGGTGAAACCGAGGGAAATTGCGGGGTGCAGGGGTGGGGGCGTCCTCCTTGACGCTGTCGCAGCTTAGAGGCTGTGCGATTGATTCTCAAGTGCTATCTGTCACTGGTTTGAACCCATGATTCCGGGCCTCTCTTGCCATCTGGCATTCTTTTGATATCATCCGCGCCATCGAATTTGCGGCACCCAAAGACTTCATTAGCCTGAAGCCAAAAGCCAGAAAACTGGCAAAAAAAGACCCGGCAAAAAGCCGGGTCAAAAACCGTGATTAGCCTGATGAGGAGATAGTCCAGGAGACCGACCTAAGGTCACCTGGTCCATCGACTGATCTCGCGATCAGCTGATGCAATAATAATCATTCTCGTTTGCAAGTCAAACGTTTTTACCTGCGCGATAGGAAAATTCTTTCCTGTCCTCTCTAATCGCCTTTTCACCTCAACCGTTTTCATACTTCTCCAGCGATCGATCGACCATCGCCTTGGCCATGTCGATCATGTGCACCGTCGAAAATGCCAGGTCGCGGTTTGCGCCTTGCAGGTGATTGGCTGATTCGTACGCGGTGGCGGCAGCACAGCGCAACAGGTCCAAAGCATGGACCAGCGCCTCTTCGCCGCTGATGTTGCGGTTCACATCAAAAAAGCGCGGTTCGGTCACTTCCTCTGAAATAGCTGGTTTCAAGTAATAGTCCAGCGCGCGTTGTGCCGCCGCTGAGCCCTGGGGCGAGGTGAGGGTGGTGTCGATTTGCATGTCCGACAGGTCATTGGTGGGTGGGTTCATGGCGATGGCAAGCTCCGTGTTAGATTCAGATCCGTGAATCGATCCTAATACGTAATGTATTTGTGACGATAATTTAAATACTACAATATGTGTTTTGATGGCCGGAGTTGCCCACGTATCGTGCCGCACATGGATAAATGGATTGAATTGGTCAAGGCCAAGATGAGTGAACTCAAAATCACTCAAGAGATACTCGCCGAGCGCCTCGGGATGTCCCAGGGCGGCATTGGCCACTGGCTCAACAAACGTCGTGAACCCGGCATCGAAGACATGAACCGTGTCCTGCAGGCGCTGGGTCTTGAGTTTCTCGAAGTGGCGCTGGTAATCCGGGAACCGCAGGCGTCAACGGACGACGAAATCCCTTTGACACAGAAGTACAATCCGTACTTCCGCTACCCGGTCAGTGACTGGCGCGAACCTGTCGAAGTGCGCGATGGCGAGGTCGCGGTGTATGGGAAAGGGCACTTTGAATTGTCCGATTATCACGCGCAGGGACCGGCATTCTGGTTGAGAGTGTCAGGTGATGCGATGACCGCACCCACTGGCATCAGTATTGCGGAAGGCATGCTGATCCTGGTGGACCCGGCGGTGGACGCCGAGCCTGGCAAACTGGTCATTGCCCAGTGGCCGGGCAGCGCCGAAGCCACGTTCCGCAAGCTCATCGAGGAGGGCGGGCAGCGTTATCTGGTACCGCTCAATCCGACGTATCCGAAAGCCTTGTACGCCGAAGATTGTCGAATCATCGGCGTAGTGGTTCAGGCAACAGCCAGGTTCTGATCAGATCGGTCCTCGCGATGCGCAGGACCGATCTTCATTTCACGCTTCTTCCAGTTCAACCAGTGCACTGCCTTCGCTGACCATCTCGCCTTCCTGACAATACAGCGCCTTGATCACCCCGGCATGGGGCGCGCGAATGCTGTGCTCCATCTTCATCGCTTCCAGTACCACCAATTGCGCCCCGGCTTCGACCGATTGCCCGGCGTCCACCAGTACGCGCACGATGCTGCCGTTCATCGGTGCGGTCAGCCCGCCATGATGGCTATGGCTGGCCTCGACGGCGCTGATCGGATCGTAAGCCTCGATGCGGCGCAACTCGCCATCCCATTGCAAATACACCTGTTCGCCACGGCGTATTGCGCGGTGTTGACGGCGCACTCCAGCCTGCTCGGTCAGCAGYTGCTCGCCCTTGAGCCGAGCGCTGTGGGCATTGATGTCGCCCAGCGTCAGCGCCCGGTCCTGGCCTTCACAACTCAGGTGCAGGGTGATTGCTCTCGGCAATCCGGCACGCAGGCCATTACGCGCCGCCCACGGCGAACTCGGGTCATCGGCGCGGGTGGCAGGTGGCTGGCTCTGGGCAAACGCCTGGGCGGCGGCTTGCCAGAACTCATCGCTGAGTTGCGCAGGCGTCGGCAGCAATTGTTCCTGATAGCGCGGAATGAAGCCGGTATCGAGTTCGGCAGCGGCAAATGCCGGGTGGCCGATGATGCGCCGCAGGAAATTGATGTTGGTCTTCAGTCCGCCGATGGCGAATTCGTCGAGCATGCTCAGCAGACGCAACCGCGCCTGTTCACGGTCCTCGCCCCAGGCAATCAGCTTGCCGAGCATCGGGTCGTAGAACGGTGAGATCTCGTCGCCTTCTTCAACACCGCTGTCCACTCGACGCCCCGGTCCTTGGGCGGATTCGCGATACAGCTCCAGGCGACCGGTCGCCGGCAGGAAGTCATTGCCCGGATCTTCGGCATACAGCCGCACCTCGATCGCGTGCCCTGCCAGCGGCACCTGGTCTTGCGTCATCGGCAACGCTTCGCCGCGTGCCACGCGAATCTGCCAGGCCACCAGGTCGAGGCCGGTGATGGCTTCGGTGACCGGGTGTTCCACTTGCAGGCGGGTGTTCATTTCCATGAAGAAGAACTCGCCCCGCGCATCCAGCAAAAACTCGACGGTGCCGGCACCGACATAACCGATGGCCTGCGCTGAACGCACAGCGGCTTCGCCCATGGCGCGTCGCAGCTCCGGGCTCAGGCCAGGTGCCGGCGCTTCTTCGACGACTTTCTGGTGACGGCGCTGAATCGAGCAGTCGCGTTCGTTGAGGTACAGGCAGTTGCCGTGCTGGTCGGCGAACACCTGGATTTCCACGTGACGTGGTTTAAGCAGGTACTTCTCCACCAGCATCCGCGAGTCGCCGAACGACGATTGTGCTTCGCGCTGGGCTGAGGCCAGGGCTTCGGCCAGTTGGCTGACGTCCTCGACCACTTTCATGCCTTTGCCGCCGCCACCCGCGGTGGCCTTGAGCAGCACCGGGTAGCCGATGCGTTCGCAGGCGGCGCGGAAGGTTTCCAGGTCCTGGGCTTCGCCGTGATAACCGGGCACCAGCGGCACGCCAGCGGTTTCCATCAAGGCTTTGGCCGCGGACTTGCTGCCCATGGCGTCGATGGCCGAGGCGGGCGGGCCGAGGAAGATCAGGCCGGCGTTTTCGATGGCGCGGGCGAAACCGGCGTTCTCCGACAAGAAGCCGTAGCCGGGGTGAATCGCCTGGGCGCCGCTGGCCTTGGCGGCGGCAATCAGTTTGTCGATCTGCAGATAGCTGTCGGCGGCTTTGCTGCCACCCAGGTCGACGCGAATATCGGCTTCGCGGCTGTGCCGGGCGTCACGGTCGGTGGCGCTGTGTACGGCCACGGTGGTCAGGCCCAGGGCCTTGGCGGTGCGCATCACCCGGCAAGCGATTTCGCCACGGTTGGCCACCAGCAGGGTGGTGAGGACAGGTGCGCTCATCAGCGGGGCTCCTTGGTGGATTCGGCTTGCCAGCTCGGCGGACGTTTTTGCAGGAAGGCACGCAAGCCTTCCTGGCCTTCAGGGCTGACGCGAATGCGGGCGATGGCGTTTTCGGTGTAGCGACGCAATGCCGGGGTCAGTGAGCCGTCGCCGACTTCGCGCAGCAGATCCTTGCTGGCGCGCATGGCCGCCGGGCTGTTGAGCAGCAGATTGTCGATYCACTGTTCGACTTTCTGTTCCAGCTCGGCACTTGCATAACTCTCCGACAACAAACCGATTTCCCGAGCCCGTTGCCCGCCGAAACGCTCAGCGGTCAAGGCATAGCGACGGGTAGCGCGTTCGCCAATGGCTTGCACCACGAACGGGCTGATCACCGCCGGTGCCAGGCCGATGCGTACTTCCGAGAGGCAGAACTGCGCGTCATCGGCACCGATGGCCATGTCGCAGCAACTGATCAGGCCCAGTGCGCCACCAAAGGCTGCGCCTTGCACCACCGCCAGGGTCGGGACTTTCAGCTTGGCCAGGTTGTACATCAACTCTGCCAGTTCCCGGGCGTCATCGAGGTTGGTGGCGTAATCGAGTTCGGCCGATTGCTGCATCCAGGCCAGGTCGGCGCCGGCGCTGAAATGCTTGCCGCGACCGCGCACGATCAGAAATCGCAGGCTGGCATCGCTCGCGACTTTGTCGAGGGCGAGGATCAGTTCACGGATCATTTCGGCGTTGAAGGCGTTGTTCTTTTCTTCACGGCTGAGCCACAGGGTGGCAAAACCCCGAGGATCGCTCAGCAGTTCGAGGGTGTTGAAGTCGCTCATATTCGTCCGTCTCCACGGTCCTTGTAGGAGCGAGCCTGCTCGCGATGGTTTACAGGGCGGCGCGTTTATTCAGAAAACACGCGTTATCGTTRACGTCCTTCGCGAGCAAGCTCGCTCCTACAGAATCACCCAAGTTGACGT
>NZ_JBFUIC010000128.1:0-13390 GCF_056402075.1 Pseudomonas sp. P4_C3 | reverse complement strand
AATCTCAGGGGCATCAATCGGAAAACAGCTGCAACTGGTGAGAGCGTTACGCAGGTCGATCGACTCGCCTAGGTGCTCAAATACAATATGGGCACCAAAAGGACGGCGGAAATTGTCACCCGAAACGCCGAGTACCAAGCCGTTGAGAAAACGGAAACGACTGCGATAGGAGGGATAAAGCGCTGACCAGATATAGCCCCGGGACGAGAGGTACTCGCGCTCGACGATGTAAATCAGATCCGATGAGGCAAAGCAGAACCCACGATATTTATTGATGCCGAAACTGTTCATCTGGTCATCGCCCAGCCTCATCCGCTCGTAGGTTTTACTCAGGATCTTTTCGCCGGAGCGGGTCAAGCGGGTAATCGACTTGATCACCTCCCCCGGCGCGGCAGGCGACATCAAATAGACAAAGTAGTAACCCTGGTACTTCGACAACGCCTGCGCGGAGCTCGGAAAAAAATCGGCTGGTACCGCACTGTCCGGCTCTCGCGCCGTGCGTTGCCTGTTGAGCAGAGCGCGGAAGGATTCATGCTCGGAGAATATTTCCTCCTCATCCACCCCAAAAAAAGTGCAGATCTTGCGCAGGGTAAAGGACGAGGGAGTCGCTTGCGCCCCCAAGTATTTGTTGAACTGCTGGCGGTTGATATCAAGGGAGCGGCATACCTTCGCCACCGACTTATAATATCCGCAGAGAAGGCGCAAGTTTTGACTGAAGTCTTGCATCGACTGAGATGAACTGGAACTGACCATAAAGAGTATTCCTAACGCCAGAATTGACAACATGCTGAACTAATCGTCGCTTGGGGTCACGGCTTCAAAAGCTCAGTGCAAGACAGTGCCTGAAAGTGGCGCAGAAGCTCGGCATTGCCAACCCGTGATCGACGCGAGCATTGAGCCCGACCATAGCGACTAGGTGAGGAAATATTCAACAAATACAAAAGCTTATCCAGCGATTCCTGACCCATCGGCAGAATTAACATCGGCTGCATATTTGTAATTCGCGCCCATTGCTACCCAAGATGTCACCGCTGTGGTCTTCATTAACACCACCGGTGCAGGCGAGGCCGGGGCAGGCACCAACGAAAAAGCCCCGAATAATCAGGGCTCTAACATATATATGTCGTGGCATTTTCCGTGAATACTACAACGGGCTTGCCTGTAAGCCATTTAGCAGGCCCGCTGCCTACTCTCACAGAATCGTCCGCGATACGACGCCAAACCTATCAAAGTCGAGCCGTACCCGTACTCAATGCCCCTGCGCCAGCCACCGCTGTGTATCCTCCAACGCCTTGCTGAAACAGTTGATGATCAGGTCGACTTCTTCCGCTGTAGTGACCAGGGGTGGGCAGAACGCAATGCTGTCGCCAATGTTGCGGACAATCATGCCGTGCTCTTGGCAGCGAGCATTGAAATAACTACCGACCCGGCGAAGCGGCTCGAACCGGGTTTTCTCCGATTTATCTGCGACCAGCTCAACGGCGGCAATGAAGCCGACACCTCGGATTTCCCCGATTAACGGGTGGTCAGCATATTGCGAAAGGCCAGCTCGCAGTCGCGCCCCCATTTCGGCCGCGTGTTCTACCAGGTGTCGCTCTTCAATCAACTTGATGTTCTCCAGCGCCACTGCCGCAGCCACTGGGTGCCCGCTCGCGGTGAAGCCGTGTCCAAAGGTCCCAATGGTCGAACTTTGCCCCGCGATCTCCTGATAAATCCGTTCGTTGATCAACACTGCTGCAAGCGGTTGATATGACGAGGTCAACTGTTTAGACAGCACCATAATGTCTGGCTCGATGCCGAACGTAGTCGAGCCGAACATGTTGCCAGTGCGGCCAAATCCACAGACGACCTCGTCTGCTACCAACAAAATATCGTACTTGCGGCAAACCGCCTGGATCTTTTGCCAGTAGCCGCGCGGAGGAACAATAACCCCACCGGCCGCCATCAAAGGTTCGCCGATGAACGCAGCCACTGTATCGGGCCCTTCGCGTTGGATGAGGGTTTCGAGCCCTTTTGCAAGACGATCCGAAAATGCCTCCTCCGACTCGCCGGGTTCGCCGAAACGATAGTGATGCGGGCACATTGCATGCGCTATATCCATCATAGGCAGGTCGAAAGCACGATGATTGTTCGGCAAGCCAGTTAGGCTCGCCGCAGCGATGGTCACGCCATGGTAGGCTCCGATGCGGGATATCACCTTTTTCTTCAGCGGCAGGCCACGGGCGTTATTGTAGTAACGAACCATTTTCACCACCGTGTCGTTGGCCTCAGAACCGGAGTTGGTAAAGAAAACCTTGCTCATCGGCACCGGCGCCAGCGAGATGAGCTTCTCCGCGAGATCCACGGCAGGCTGATGCGTTTTGTGAGTAAAGGTGTGGTAGAAAGGTAGCTTACGCATCTGCGTCATGGCCGCCTCGACCAGTCGCACCTCGCTGAAGCCAAGTGCCGCACTCCACAGGCCCGACATGGCTTCGATATAGCGACGCCCCTCGGTGTCATAGACGAAAACCCCATCCCCGCGCTCAATTGCCAACGGACCGACACCTTCGTGCATCCGCGCATCGGTATAGCTATGAAGGTGATGGGCTATATCCCTCGCGTACAGTGTGTCAGTGGCATTGGACATGGGTGTCTCCAAGAAAGAAAGTGACGACCCCGCTCACCTTAATAGCAACTTGGCGGGGTATGGATTTAAGTTTTGGCTGGGAAATTAGTCCGGAACACAGTCGTTCCAGACTAGCTTGCGGCACTTGGTTATAACGCGGTTATGGCATGAGAATCGCTGTGCTCTAACGTGGTTTTCCCCTTCGCTGTTTTTGATATTCAGCCCGTGCCCACTCATTTGAGAGCTGAGTTTGATACAGTTTCTCCTGCTCAGACAGGCACTTTATTACTTCCTCAGTGGTGCCTTCATGTCACCACTCCATAGCTAGTACGGAGGAATTCCTCCCCCATGAGCTTCGTACATTCCGAACGGATCGTTATCCAGAGCAAATCGCCATAAACGGCAAGTCTTTGCCACTAACAGCGAAACTAGCGGACAGCGCCCCCCCAAGCCGATTGTCGAAGGTCATTCGCCAGTCATTCGCAACGGGTCCGTTCGTGATGGGCGCGTGCATAGCATGTTGGTGAATGAGCGCGGTTGCGACAATAACTGGGAGATACTTTTGTGAATGGACGAAACTTTGACGAGCCAGCGTCAATGGCAGGAGGAACATGCGCGCATGTGTTGAGCGGAAGATCAGTTTGAGGCTATTTGACCTGGATCTACTCAAGTATCAAACCGAACTTTTACCTGACGGCTAAATTATTCTTCAGCGCAATCGTGTTGACTTATCACACCAGCTGACTGGCCACCCGTCGTCTCCGCGATAGACTGCTGCATCCAAGCGCGGAAGCGCGCCAATGTCACTTCATTCCAACGCTCACGCGGTCCAACTAAATAATAGCCTCCGAGCCGAACATCGGTTCCAAGCAACTCGACCAGCCGCCCGGTGCGCAGATCATCAGCGGCAATTAGGCGTGTCGCGAGTGCGATTCCCTGCCCTGTTAGGGCCGCGTCGACCGTAAGATTGGCTGACCAGAGCCGCGGCCCGTTCAACACTACTTCATGCCCATAGCCAGCCTGATGGAACCATTGTCGCCATTGATCGCGGCTTTCCTCATGTATCAACGGCTGACTCACAAGATCGTCAAGAGAGCGGATGGGTGCGTTCTTGCTGATCCAGTCCGGGCTAGCGACCGGGAAAATCCGCGGCCTTTCCAGCAAAATCCAGCGCACATTCCCCTTCGGCTCATCCAAATAACGGATATCGACATCGGCGTCGTAATGCGCGAAATCGGGCTCTAGATCGGTCGCGCGCATGACGAAATCAATACCGGGCAGCGCAAGTTGGAGCTGGTTAAAACGCGGCGCCAGCCAACGCGTCGCGAGACCAGGGACACACCAGATTCGTAAAACCGAGCGGCTTACCGCCGGACGCAATTCCGCCGTCGACTTGGCGATCATGTCGAAAGCCATTCCCACAGTCTCGGCAAAAAGCCTGCCTTCCGTAGTCAGCCGAATGCCTCGTGGTCCAGCATCCACAAGTCGCGTGCCAAGCCAGGATTCAAGATTTCGCACATGGCGGGAAACGACTGTATGGCCGACATTGAGATCATCCGCAGCCTTGCGCATCGAGCCGAGCCGGCTCACTGCCTCAAAGGCGCGGACCATCGAAAGCGGCGGTAGACGTCCGCGTTTGGCGCCACTTTCTAGCTCCTCTTCTGGCGATTTGGTTTTGCGCAAGCATGCCTCCTTGAAAGTGAGTGTTTCCACAAGTTTAAACGTCATAATGCCGAAAACCCCTCCTGTGCGAAATGAAATCCGGGGCTCGTTCCCGAAGAGACGCACAGAGGTCTATGACGAAGCGCCTATCGCTGACGGATCCTCAAGCCCGCTGAACCGCAGCCTCAGGTCGCTCGGCGTTCTACGCCTATTCCACGAACTATCCGATCGATACCGAGCACGGCGTCATCGTGGATGTGGAACCCACACCGGCTGATCGAACCATAAGTCGAGAGCACCAAGAAGATGATCGATCGGGTCGAAGCGCAGTTCGACATCAAGCCGGAACGCCTCATTGGCGACACCGCTTACGGTACTGCGCAGATGCTGGCCTGGGTGGTGGAGGAAAAAGACATCGAGCCGAATGTGCCGGTGTGGGACAAAACTGAGCGCAAGAACGATAGCTTTTCGAGTTACGATTTTCACTGGAATGAAGAGGCCGAGGAATACCGCTGCCAAGCCGGCAACTTATTACGCCGCGAATGGCGAGCCTCCAAGAACGAGCGTTTGCACCTCACCAAAGCCAACACCATCATCTTCCGATCCTGGCAGACCGACTGCGTAGCTTGTCCGATGAAAGCCAAGTGTTGTTTCGCAAGCTCGCAGCTTCCATGAAGCCGCTCGTGATGTGGATCGGCGCATCGCAGCGAGGGCGTAATACGTGCGCTCTCGCCACGAACGTAAGAGGTTCGAAATGATGTTTGTCCACCCTCTAGCGCATACTGAAACTGGATCGCCTGAGACTACGTGGCATGAGTGGCGCGACCGATGAGTTCACGCTGGCGCTACGGTGCAGAGCCTACGACGGCCGGCCAAATTGACATCTCACGGGCCACCAGTCACAGGATAGATGCGCCTGCACTAAGCCAAAAACCTCAAATTATCCCAATAACAAAGCAACAAAGGTCAACGAAGTGCCGAGAAACCACTCAATGTGGTGAGTAGGTTCTCCGGTGGTGGTCGTGCTTGAGTTCAGGCGAGATGAAAATCCGACTTTTTTCAACAGAATCAGCCGAACGCAGCCCTTTGCCATTGCTCCATTTGGAGGGCTGACGGCCGGATATAAGTGGGTGAACGACGGAGGATGCCGTAACCAGACCTACAGGCGTTGAGTTTGCGTCCGTGCGATACTCACCGAGCTGTTACGAGCGATAGCCTTTGCGCAATTTACAATGGTTCGCTGCACCGAAACAGCACCGGACCAAAAACTGAAATTGGGGTTTTTGGCGTGCGGTGATTGATCCTTAGAATCCGCAGGCAATTGGGCGCTACATACTATTTGTCAAAAATTTGGCTCTACGAGTCATAGGTTCCCGTCATCGACAGGGCCTCCAAACAAACGGCAAACCGGCCTCGCCTGTAATTGACTGAACGTCAGCCAATCCTCATACGCCTTCACTGGACACAACCGTTTCAAGCCTGTTGCCGCTCACAGAGATCTGACCCAGTAAAGGCAGGGTCAAAATCGCATCAGTGCCAACACCAAGATGCTCAATGTGATCGAGGCGCTCAAGCCGGAGTTTACAATGCGCGTAAGTCAACTGCCTGTTCAATGATCGGCGCTGCCCCCTGCACTACGTCAAAACCTGTTGCAACCGCGTCTCGTGCAGCGAACTATCTCCATGTAGAGCTGTCTCCATAATTGGATCCAATTGAGGCTTGGAATCTGGCTCGCTCGGAGAGGCCTAGAAGGATTGCCCGCGCCAGCGATTCTAGGACGAATTTAGCAGGAGGCTTTTACCATGGTCTCGATCAGAAGCTCCTATCACCCTATCGATGCCGCGATCCTCTGGTGCAACCTCGCCGACCATCAAGGCGAAATTCTGCAGGTAGATCTTTCTCACCCCGGTAGTCTGCTCAAGCATTTTCCGCAATGGCCCTTTCTCCATGCCTACGCCGAACGCATCTACGACGCCATCGTCTGTGGCGAGTTAGCCGCGACCTACCTTGGACGACCCATTACCTCTATCGATCAGGTTGAACGTGTCTATTGGTCCATCCGCCATTCTGATCTGCGGGTTTGGTTTGCACGCAACTGCCCGGAAGAAAAGCCAGCGTTCCTATTTTCCCAGAATATCGACCATTCCGAATGCGTCAGCCTGACCGCACATCTGGCCCTGCAAGCGGAGCGAGACGCCGGTGCCCGCGAGATTGAAAAACTACGCCAAGCGCACTCGGCAATTGTCGATGAGGCGAAGGCTCACGCCCTCAACCATCACAAGCTATCAGCACAGCTTGGCACATTTGAGGTCCCCTCCGAGGCGTCCGCTTTCGTGCACTACACAATCATCGGCGCACTGCTGGAGGTCGCGCTGGGCAAGTCCAACAGCGGCCGTCTGCAGTCGATCTATAAAAACCAGGCTGCGGTTGTCGAGGCCATTACTACACAATTCCCTGGTGTTCCTGGACTGAGTAAACGCACCCTTGATCGGAAATTTGCGGAGGCTCGCCGTCATTTGGCCCAGGCCTTACAGGCCTAAGGCCGAATTGCCAGGCAATGACCGCCATTGCCTGGCAATGATTTCTCTCCTTTGCCGACCTTCACTGATTGTCACATCCCACCACGCGCCACATGGCGCTACGGAGTGACACCATGCAATCTACCAGCCCTGCCCCTCTGTTAGCCGAGCGCCACATCATGCGTCGTGATGAGGTCGAACAAAAAACCGGGTTCAAACGCTCGCACATCTACAACCTAATGAAAGCCGGACTGTTCCCGCAATGCCGCCGCATCGGCACGCGTGCCGTCGGTTGGGACTCACTGGAGATTGAGCAGTGGGTTCAGGATCGCTTGTCGACGGGAGCCTAGGGTCATGAAAGTTCTTTCGTTGATCTCGACCAAGGGCGGCGCGGGGAAAACCACCGTCGCCGCCAATCTGGGTGGATTGCTCGCCGACTCAGGTTTGCGGGTGTTGCTGCTGGACCTGGACAGCCAACCGACGCTGTCCAGTTACTACGCCTTGTGCGAGCTCCGAGACGCCGGCAGTTACGAACTCATCTCACAACGGCTCACTGCTCACGAGCAGGTGATCACCACCACCGTGATTCAACGCCTTGAATTGATCGTGTCCAACGACCGCGCCGGGCATATAAACACCCTGCTGCTGCAAGCGGCCGATGGCCGCCTGCGACTGCGCAATCTGCTACCAGCCTTCCAGGATCGTTACGATGTGCTCATCGTCGATACCCAAGGCGCGCGCAGCGTGGTGGTGGAGATGGCCTTCCTCGCCTCCGATTGCGCACTGTGCCCAGTCCCGCCGGAAATGCTCGCAGCGCGCGAGCTGCGCCGCGGCACGCTCGGGCTGTTTGAGGAATTGGAGCCGTACCGCTACCTGGGGGTCGCGTTGCCGTCAGTGAAGCTGTTGCTCAATCAGGTTAACGCCAATCGCCGCGATACCCGCTTGATTATGGAGAGCCTCCAAGATTCGTTTAAGGCCGATCCTCATGTCAGCCTCTGCGCCACAGTGATTCCCGATCGGGTGGCCTACCTCAATGCGGCCTCACTGGGGCTGCCCGTGCACCGCGTCGACTTCACTCCACCGGCTGGTAGCCATAGCCGTTGCGCCGCTGAGGTCATGCGTGCACTGGCGCTCGAGTTGTTTCCAGAATGGACCGACCTACTGAGCTCCCCAACAGCGTACGAAACTAGCCAAACGTCAACAGCCGGTAGCCGGCTTATCCGTCGCGACTGATCGGAGGATGTGTGATGAAGCCGCCGACCTCCGAAGAAATCACACGTCAACTGCAGCAAGCCCATTTCCCGCAGAAGCCGGACCGTGAGGTCACGGCCGCTCCCGTCGGCGACACAGCGATGGTCGTCACCCTCGAGCAACTGCGTCCCTACGAGCTCAATCCGCGTGTCATTCGCAATCCGCTGTATGACGAGCTCAAAGCCTCGATCCGCGAACGCGGTTTGGACCAACCACCCTCCATCACCCGTCGGCCGAATGAGCAGCACTTCATCATCCGCAACGGCGGCAACACCCGTTTGAGCATCCTCGGTGAACTCTGGCAGGAAACCCGCGAAGAGCATTTCTTTCGTATTCACTGCCTGTTCCGTCCCTGGCAATCCGAGTCACATGCCTTGCTTGGGCACTTGGCCGAAAGCGATTTGCACGGTCAGCTCACGTTCATCGAGAGGGCCCTCGCGGTAGCGAAACTCAAGGACATGTTTCAGGAGCCTAGTGCCCCCCTGAGCCAACGCGAGCTCTCCGCGCGCTTGAGCCAAGGTGGGTACCCTGTCTCGCAATCGCATATCAGCCGTATGTTCGATGCGCTCGAGCATCTGCTACCTGCCATTCCGCAGATCCTTTATGCAGGTCTCGGCAAACCCGTCATCGAGCGGCTGATCACGCTGCGGCGCCGAGCGGAGTCGACCTGGAACCAGTATTTCGGTGATGCCCAACAATTCGCGATGCTGTGGTTAGAAGTGTTGTCGACATTCGAAGGTGAAAAACCCGAACTGGACTCGAGTGAGCTACAGGACGAGCTGATCGCCAAAATGGCAATGATCCTGAATCAGACGCCCCGCCTGCTAGCTCTGGAAATGTACCAGGAACAGCACGTGTCGCCTCACGCAGCAACTAACGCTCACCCTCTGCCTCAAAGTTTAGAAGATGACCCTCCACGCCCGTCGCCAGAAAGCGTGGACGCCTCCGACACATCAATCGAGTCGTCTAATCCCGAGCAACAGCTAAGTAGCGGAGCCCCTTCGACGGCGAAAGAGCCCCGCCTCTCCCACATTCGCCAGGCGCTAAGTGACGAGCAGCCTACTGTGAAGCAGCAGCATGGCATCGATGACGTTCAGTCACCGGTGAACCCGGTTTCACCACGCGTCACGTCACTGAATGACATCAACGGCTTGCGCGAAACCTGCGTCACGCTGGCGACCGATCTAGCCAAATATGCCGACGCCAGTGCAATGGTCAGGCCGCAAGCTGACGGCCTGGGCTTCACGCTGTCACTGGAGTACGGCGAACTGCTCAGCCCACGATATACCGGCATTCAGCTTTTGCTCTCGGCCCTGCTGCGTTTACAAGATGACGTGGCCTGGGAACAACGTCAGCAGTTGCCGGCCGCGTTGTTTGGTCAGCTGCTGATCGGGGCCTACGACCTGCCATTTGCCGAACGCCCCTCTCTGACAGTTGGCCTCGAGCGGCTCCCCGATGCCCAGCTGGAGCAACTATTTGCGTTGATCCGCCACGCCCGGCGGCTGATCGATCTGACGCTGTCGTCCACTCGCTACCGTGAGGAACTGCCTCATGACCACCACCTTTAATTTGTTGAACCATGCCATGTTGAATCAGGTGCTGCATGAACTGCGCCATGGGCGTCTGCAGCGGTGCAAAGCCTTGGGGCTGGCCGATGAAGACATCGAGGTCCTGCAGTCGCTACCACCGACCACCTTGTCCCACCTGGCGCACTCGTCCATCGCCTGGGTGGAGGTCAAAGTCGACACGGCTGTGCTGCGACGCCTCATCGCTCAGGCCGAACGGGATGAACAAAACGAGCGGTTGATCAATCGGGCGCTCAAGTTGGGGGCGAGCTCCAGCATCATGTACCGCTGCTTTGGCCTGGACCATTCGGAAACCGCGCTGCGTCGTCGCGTGCTTAAAATCGAGACCCACCGCGGTCGGCCGGTTCAGCTCAGCGAAGCGCAAGAGCATGCGGTGTGGAACCGCTGGAGCCAACTGCGGAAAGACGACCCGGACAACGATCCGTTGGATGCGATGATGATGCTGGCGGAGGAGCGACACATCAGCCTGACCTTGATCTGGCAACAGATCGAATTGTACGGAGGTACGCCATGCTGAACTTCTATCAGGTCGACTGGCAGGATGTGGTACGCCAGTGCTACGACGCGCTGCGGCGTCGTATGGAGTGGCAGGCGGCACAGACCCGAATGGCTGCCCCCGCTAAGGAGGCACCGCTACGGACCATCTACTATGGCGACAATGATCCGCTGCCCCAAGCGTTGCTGCTTGATCGCCGGCTGACGCCGCTGGAACGCAACACCTGGCAGGTGTTGCGCTGGCTGATCACTGAACGTCATGTGAAAACGCCCCGCTACCAGGACCTGCAGCCCTACCTAGCTACCAGCCCCTGCGGGATGCAGGCATCGCGCGAGACCATCGCCCGAGCGCTCAACGTACTTCGCACCACCCGCTGGCTCAGTTTGGTTGATCGATCCCGCGATGACCAAGGCTGCCTGCGCGGTTGCGTCTATGTGCTGCACGGCGACCCGTTGACTCCAGCCGAACAGCTTGAGCTCGACGGCGGCTACGCGGCGCTGCTCCAGCAGAACCTCACCCACGCCACTAAAGGTGTGCGTGATGTGGCGCAGCATGTGATTGAGGAAATTCACGCAGACCCACAAGTGGCGGCGGTCGTTAAGGAAAAACTCGCCGCACCTGCTTCGCCAGCTCAGCAGCAATCGCTTTCCCTTACCAGCGCGGATGCGGACAATTCCGAACTCAGAAAAAACCACCAGGTTCGGACCGCAGACGCATCGGCAACGAATCGCGAATCCTGCGGTAACGCACCGATTTCGGCTGTGGTTCGGAATACCGACGCCGGCCGTACAGTACAGAAAGACAAAAGCAAAAAAAGTACGGTACTGGCGCAGGTTGAGTTAGGCCGAGCCCGATGGCCAGAGGACCTACCGCTAAGCCCAACTGAGCGACGCATGGCCATCCAGGCGATGCGCCAGCTCGACCCTGAACAGCAACAAGCAGTGATCAACGAAGCGGCGGTGCGGTGTGCCCGCGGCGAAATCCGCAAACCGGTCGCCTACCTGATGGGCTTGATCAAGCGCGCATGCCAAGGGGAATTTACCTTGTGGGCGGCCCGTGCCGAGACGACTCTGCCAGTAACCACGTCCCACCGCGATCCGAAGGCAGAACCGCCCTGCGAGCGTCCACGGCGCAGCGGCGAACGCACGGCCTCTCCACTCGCCTTGGCGTGCCTGGAGGAACTGAAGCAACGCTGTCGCGGCATAGGCGCAGCGCCTTAAGATTGGACGCCAGCGGAATCAATGCCGGTGCCATCAAATCCAGGGAAATCCACTGCCTGTAAATGCGAGCGGGCCACCTTCGCGTTGATCCGCGCCGCGCCTCACGGAACAGCCCATTGTCTGCGTCATTCCGACGGCGAGGTACTGGCGATGGTCGATCACTATCAGCTCAACCTGGGCTCTTTGCGCAGCAGCATCACCCTCACTCTGCACACCCATCATGCCGCGCGGTTGTGGCAAGGCCGCATGGCCCGCGAAGGTGTGCACCCCATCATGGGCATGGCCGGCTACATCAGCGTCACCAACCTGCTCAAGCACGCGAGCAGCCAGGACGACCCATTTGCCGACTGGTTCATGCTCCAGCTGGAAGACAAGCTGCTGCAGGCCAAGGCCGAAATGCTCACATTGACCAGCCAGATCAGCCAGGTGGAGCGCGACCTGCCCACCCAAGTCGATGTCGGCGACAACCTCAACATCCATCCCGTCACCCTGCCGCTGTTCATTGGCAGCCAGCTCGGCTTTCTCGCGGTCTACCTGCTGACCGACTACGACACCTTGGTGCGCCGCGTGTTGCTCGCCCATCACACCGCCTTGATCGGCCGCAGCGACATGGAAGTCTGGATCGATCGTGGCGCCCATCTGCTGCGCAGCCTGTTCGGTTTGGCGCAGCGTTACCGCCTGGCCGGGGTCAGCCGGGATGACATGGCCGCCAACAACGCCCGCGCCCGCGAGGCCATCGACAAGTTCGGCACACCACCGCGAAACATTCTTGAGGGCAGCCGCCGCTCCCAATTTGCCCCACCCATCGCACGCGGTTCCACGGCCTCGATTCGCGATGAGCCAGGTCAGGCAGAGACAGAGGCTCAGCCCGCGCAGGACATTCCATCCGAAGGGGGTGAAGCATGACCTTGGCCGAAGCGATCATTCGGCGTTTGTCAGCGGATGCCTATCGTGAGTTCGAACAAGGTGCCTCCCTAAAAGGCCTTTTAAAGCCTTTTAAGGGTAAGGGGGAACTGCAGCAATTCGCCGAGACGATCCTGCGCCTGCGCACCCGGGTCGCCGGATTGATGGGGGTGATGCTGACCATCATGGCGCAGCCTCCCTTCTCGCTGCTGGACCTGCGATTGGTCGTCCAGCACAGCGCCTCCGGAACCGATTTCCTGCGCTGGCGCAGCCCGGACTTCCAGCGCATGGGGGTACAGGTGTGGCAGCAAGCGATGGCACTTCCGCATCTGGCGCCTTCGCTGCGGGAGGCGCTGTACCAATTGGAGGTCAACCGCGTCACCCTGAACCTGCAGATGAGTAGCCTGCAGTCGCTGTATCGCCAGGCCGAAACCGGCGTCAGCAAGCTGCACGCCGTCGAGACCATCTTCGATCTATCCCGTTCCCCCACCGAGGAGTAGCAAGCATGAGCACGTTCTTTGTTGGTGAAGGCAACATCGGTAGCGCCCCGGAGTTTCAGGAGTTCAACAGCCCCCCGGATGAACCGCGACGCCTGTTGCGGCTGAATGTCTATTTCGACAACCCGGTACCGCGCGACGGCGGCTACGAGGATCGCGGCGGCTACTGGGCCCCCGTCGAGCTCTGGCACCGTGACGCCGAGCACTGGAGCACTCTGTACCAGAAAKGCATGCGCATCCTGGTCGAGGGCCGGACGGTCAAGGATGAATGGGAGGACAGCGAGGACAATGCGCGGGTCACGTTCAAGGTGGAGGCCCGACGCATTGGCATCCTGCCCCACCGTCTGGCCTCGGTGTCCATGCGCGAAAAGGCCAATGAAAGCAGCGGCTCCGGACGCAAGGGGGCTAGCAAGAAGACTCCACGCAAGACCGGTTAATCGAGTGGTCCTCAGAGGAATAACGGCCCGCAGCGAGATACCCCTGAGGGCTCGCTGCCCGTTCGGCGCGAAACGCTGGATACTCCAGGTGGTTTAATGCCGCCGGGCCTCTCCCCGTTGATCAGCATCCAGCAACTGCGCCACCTCACCCAAGTACTGGTCCAGTGCAAGGAATGCCCGCCAGTGCGCCTGGCTTTCCTGAACCCATGCGATC
>NZ_JBFUIC010000127.1:0-13460 GCF_056402075.1 Pseudomonas sp. P4_C3 | reverse complement strand
CCGTAAACGCCTTCCCAGCTCTTGCCCGGACTGACCTGCGGTGCGAGCTTGCGCTTGCCGAAAGCACGACCAGAGAAGTAGGCGCCAACATCGGCCCCCCAGACCAACACCATCACCGCCATGATCAGCCAGTTACCCAGCGGGTATTGCTTGATCTGCACCAGACCTTGCCAGGCCGGCAGGAGAATCAACAGGCCGATCACCAACCTGGTCGCCGCATTGGACCAATGCTCGCTCGAATGCGGATAGGTCAGCACCAGATACGTCGCCACCGCCCACCACAACACCGAAGCACCCAATACCCAAGGCGCGAGGCCGGGCAGGATGTACATGAGGAACAGCGCAAAAGCGACCAAGGCGGCATAGCCGACGCGGAACGCCTGAGCGGCGAAACCCGCCAGGCGCGCCCACTCCCAGGCACCCAGGGTCACGACCAGCCCGATGAACAGTGCAAAACCGAAACCTTCAAGCAGGAAAAACCCGCACAGGGCAATCGGCAGCAGGATCAGCGCGGTGATGATTCGTTGTTTAAGCATTAAACCCGGGCTCCAGCCTCGACCTGCTCGCTCGTTTTACCGAAGCGGCGCTGGCGGGAAGCGAAATCGGCCAGCGCATTGCGCATGGCATCGTGTTTGAAGTCCGGCCAGAACAGGTCGGAAAAATACAACTCGGCATAGGCCAGTTGCCAGAGCAGGAAGTTGCTGATGCGGCGCTCGCCACCGGTACGGATACACAGGTCCGGCAACGGCAGGTCGCCCGTGACCAGGCAGGTCTGCAGCAGACCAGGTGTGATGTCTTCCGGACGCAAGTGCCCGGCCTGAACTTCTCGTGCCAGTCGTTGCGCAGCTTGCGCAATATCCCACTGACCGCCGTAATTGGCGGCGATCTGCAGGATAAAACGATTGGCGCCAACCGTCATGGCCTCGGCTTCACGCATGGCAGCCTGCAGCTCCGGATGAAAACGCGAGCGGTCACCAATGATGCGCAGGCTGATGTTGTTGTCGTTGAGGCGCTTGGCCTCACGACGCAGCGCCCTGAAGAACAGATCCATCAAGGCGCTGACCTCATCGGCCGGACGCTGCCAGTTCTCGCTGGAAAAGGCGAACAGGGTCAACACTTCGACCTTGGCCTCGGCRCAAACCTCAATGACCGCACGCACCGCATCCACACCCGCTTTATGCCCGGCGACACCCGGCATAAAGCGCTTTTTCGCCCAGCGATTGTTACCATCCATGATAATCGCGACATGGCGCGGCACCGCGGACGGTGCAGTCTGCTTGGTCTTTTCCATGAAAACGCGACCCTTATACGGCCATCAGGTCTTTTTCTTTCTCTGCCAGCTTCGCGTCGATTTCGGCCACGAACTTCTTGGTCAGATCGTCAATCTCGCCAGTGGCGCGACGCTCTTCGTCTTCGCTGATTTCTTTTTCCTTGACCAGATCTTTCAGCGAACTGTTGGCATCACGACGGATGTTACGCACCGCTACACGGGCATCCTCAGCAACGTCGCGAGCCTGCTTGGTGAAGCCACGACGGGTTTCTTCAGTCAGCGCCGGCATGCTGATCAGCAGCAACTCGCCAAGGTTGGTCGGGTTCAGGTTCAGACCAGCACTGCCGATCGCCTTGTCGACAGCACCCAGCATGTTGCGCTCGAAGGCGACGACTTGCAGGGTACGGGCGTCCTTGACGGAGATGTTGGCCACTTGCTTGATCGGGGTGTCGGCGCCGTAGTACGGCACCATCACGCCTTCCAGGATGCTCGGGTGCGCCTGGCCGGTACGAATACGACCGAAGTTGTGCGCCAGCGATTCCACGGACTTCTGCATGCGCTCTTTAGCGTCTTTCTTGATTTCGTTGATCATTGTTCGCCTTCCTCGATCAGGGTTCCTTCAGCGCCGCCATGCACGATGTTCAGCAGGGCGCCGGGCTTGTTCATGTTAAATACGCGTAGCGGCATCTTGTGGTCGCGGCACAGGCAAATGGCCGTCAGATCCATCACACCCAGCTTGCGATCCAGTACTTCATCGTAGGTCAGATGATCGAACTTCTCGGCATGCGGGTCTTTGAACGGGTCAGCGGTGTAGACGCCATCGACCTTGGTCGCCTTGAGCACGACATCGGCATCGATTTCGATTGCACGCAGGCAGGCAGCCGAATCCGTCGTAAAGAACGGGTTACCCGTACCGGCCGCGAAAATCACCACGTCCTTGGAGTTCAAGTGGCGCATGGCCTTGCGGCGATCGTAGTGATCGGTCACGCCTACCATGGAAATGGCCGACATCACGATGGCCGAGATATTGGCACGTTCCAGCGCGTCGCGCATTGCCAGGGCGTTCATCACAGTGGCCAGCATGCCCATGTGGTCGCCGGTAACCCGATCCATGCCCGCCGCGCTGAGCGCCGCGCCGCGGAACAGGTTGCCACCACCGATGACCAGACCGACCTGAACACCGATGCCGACCAGTTGGCCAACTTCCAATGCCATGCGATCCAGAACTTTCGGGTCGATCCCGAACTCTTCCGAGCCCATCAGGGCCTCGCCGCTAAGCTTGAGTAGAATGCGTTTATAGCGAGCCTGATAACCACTGCCCTGCTGAGCCATTGCGAATCTCTCCTGCGGCGTATTTTAAAAATTCTTTGCGAGCTGTTTACAGCTGGCGCTCAATCTAGCTTGGCGCTGCTTCAGCGCCATCGGAACATGGCTTTGTAAGCCAGTTCCAAAAGGAAACCAAATAAAAATTGGTGCCCCATCTGAAAAGAGGCTGCGCGCGTAAGCGGGCAGCCTCTTCTGGGCGACAGTTAAAAAACCGTCTTATTGCTTGGCGGCAGCCAGCTGGGCAGCAACTTCTTCTGCGAAGTTGTCCACTGGCTTCTCGATGCCTTCGCCTACCTTGAAGTAAGTGAAGGAAACGATTTCAGCGCCGGCTTTCTTGGCCAGGGCACCCACGGTGACTTCCGGGTTCATGACGAAAGCTTGCTCGACCAGGCTGGCTTCAGCCAGGAACTTGGTGATACGACCAGCAATCATCTTCTCGACGATTTCAGCTGGCTTGCCTTTCATCTTGTCTTCGTTCAGGGTCAGGAAAACGCCCTTCTCGCGCTCGATGGCCTCTGGCGAAACCTGCGATGGCAGCAGGAACTCAGGGTTGCTTGCCGCCACGTGCATGGCGATCTCTTTGGCCAGCTGAACATCGCCGCCCTTGAGAACAACAGCAACACCGATCTTGTTACCGTGCAGGTAGGTGCCGACTACGTCACCCTCTACGCGTACCAGGCGACGAATGTTGACGTTTTCGCCAACTTTGGCCACCAGGGCTTCACGGGCCGATTCCTGAGCGGCGATCAGCGGAGCTGCGTCGGTCAGTTTTTCGTCGAAGGCTTTTTCTACGCTGGCAGCAACGAAGTTCTTGAAGTCGTCTTGCAGGGCCAGGAAGTCGGTCTGCGAGTTCACTTCCAGCAGCACGGCTACCTTGTCGTCAGCCTTGATGGCGATAGCGCCTTCAGCGGCAACGTTGCCGGCTTTCTTGGCAGCCTTGATGGCGCCCGAAGCACGCATGTCATCAATGGCTTTCTCGATGTCGCCGCCAGCCTTGGTCAAGGCCTTTTTGCAATCCATCATGCCTTCGCCGGTACGCTCGCGCAGTTCTTTGACCAACGCTGCAGTAATCTCTGCCATTTCAAAATCCTCTTGGATAGGTTTTCAACCATTCCACCCGATCGAACGGGCGATCAATTCTTCCCGAACCACCCTTGTTAGCTGCCGCACGTTACAGATAGAGCAGTGGGCGCCGACAAATGGTTTTCGAGGTGGCAAAAAGGGGGCCAAGCCCCCTTTTTGCTTACTGAGTCAACGCCAAGGCGTCAATTACTCAGCTGCAGCCTGAGTTTCTTCAGCTGCGAACTCAACGGTGCCGCCGGCAACATTGTTGCGACCGCGGATGACAGCGTCAGCCATCGAACCCATGTACAGCTGGATAGCGCGGATTGCGTCATCGTTGCCTGGGATGATGTAGTCAACGCCTTCCGGGCTGCTGTTGGTATCGACTACGCCGATAACCGGGATGCCCAGTTTGTTGGCTTCGGTGATCGCGATGCGCTCGTGATCAACGTCGATAACGAACAGAGCGTCTGGCAGACCGCCCATGTCCTTGATACCACCCAGGGAACGATCCAGCTTTTCCAGGTCACGGGAGCGCATCAGCGCTTCTTTCTTGGTCAGCTTGGCGAAAGTACCGTCTTCGGCTTGAACTTCAAGGTCACGCAGACGCTTGATGGAAGCACGGATGGTTTTGAAGTTGGTCAGCATGCCGCCCAACCAGCGGTGATCGACGTACGGCGAACCGCAACGTGCCGCTTCTTCAGCAACGATCTTGCCAGCGGAACGCTTGGTGCCGACGAACAGAATCTTGTTTTTGCCCTGGGCCAGACGCTCTACGAAAGTCAGAGCTTCGTTGAACATTGGCAGGGTTTTTTCAAGGTTGATGATGTGGATCTTGTTACGCGCGCCGAAAATGTACTTGCCCATTTTCGGGTTCCAGTAACGGGTCTGGTGACCGAAGTGCACACCGGCCTTCAGCATATCGCGCATGTTGACTTGGGACATGATAGTTCCTTAATAAGTCGGGTTTGGCCTCCACGTATCCCAATGACCAACCAGCAGCATCAGCTGAAGGCACCCAGGTCATCGTGTCGACACGTGTGTGGATTTAGGCTTTTCGGGACATCCCCGGAAAGCGGCGCATTTTATATCACAAGGCAGGGCAAAACGGAACCCGGATTCTGAAATCCTGGCGGACGCTTTGCTCCATCCCTTGGAATCCGCCAAGAATGCACCATTCTATAGAGAGAAGCGATGCACACAGGCGCAGATTTGCGCTGATCGTCTGGTAGAATCGCATTTTTCAGGGCTGCGAAGATCAATCGCGCAACGCCCTTTCCGTTTAGAAAGCGCCGCCTGGCGCAGAGAGAGCCTGTATGACCGTCACCCTCAAAACCCCCGAGGATATCGCCAAAATGCGTATCGCCGGCAAACTGGCCGCCGATGTGCTGGAAATGATTGCCGAACATGTCAAGCCGGGTGTTACCACCGATCAGTTGAACCAGATCTGCCACGACTACATCGTCAATGAGCAGAAAGCCATCCCTGCCCCGCTCAACTACAAGGGCTATCCGAAGTCGATCTGCACGTCGATCAACCACGTTGTCTGCCACGGCATCCCGAACGACAAGCCGCTGAAAGATGGCGACACCCTGAACATCGACGTCACCGTCATCAAGGACGGTTACCACGGCGACACCAGCCGCATGTTCCACGTCGGCACCGTGCCGGTCTGGGCCGAGCGCCTGTCCCAGGTCACCCAGGAATGCATGTACAAGGCGATTGAAATCGTCAAACCCGGCTGCCGCCTGGGCGACATCGGCGAAATCATCCAGAAGCACGCTGAAAAGAACGGTTTCTCGGTGGTTCGCGAATTCTGCGGCCACGGTATCGGCAAGGTGTTCCACGAAGAACCGCAGATCCTGCATTACGGCCGCGCTGGCACCGGCATGGAACTCAAGGCCGGCATGACCTTCACCATCGAGCCGATGATCAACCAGGGCCGTGCCGACACCAAGGTACTGGGCGACGGCTGGACCGCGATCACCAAGGACCGCAAGCTCTCGGCACAGTGGGAACATACCCTCCTGGTGACCGAAACCGGTTACGAGATCTTCACCCTGCGCAGCGATGACACCATCCCTCGCGTTTCGGCCTGATCCCGCCACCGAACCTCGCCTATAGAAAGGAAAGCCAATCGATGCCGCAGGTGGATCCCGAACTCTTCGACCGTGGCCAGTTCCAGGCGGAACTGGCCCTGAAGGCAAGCCCGATCGCGGCTTTCAAGAAGGCGATCCGCCAGGCCCGCGAAGTGCTCGACACGCGCTTTCGCGATGGCCGGGACATTCGCCGGCTGATCGAGGATCGCGCCTGGTTCGTCGATAACATCCTGCAAAAGGCCTGGGAGCAGTTCAGCTGGAGCGAGGACGCCGACATCGCGCTGGTCGCGGTCGGCGGCTACGGCCGTGGTGAATTGCACCCTTACTCCGATATCGATTTGCTGATCCTGCTGGACAGCGCCGACCACGAAGTTTTCCGCGATTCCATCGAGCGTTTTCTGACGCTGCTGTGGGACATCGGCCTGGAGGTCGGTCAGAGCGTTCGCTCGGTCGACGAATGCGCCGTCGAGGCCCGCGCCGACCTGACGGTCGTCACCAACCTGATGGAAAGCCGCACCATCGCCGGCCCCGAGCATCTGCGCCAGCGCATGCTGGACGTCACCAGCACCGGGCACATGTGGCCGAGCAAGGACTTCTTCCTGGCCAAGCGTGCCGAACAAAAGGCCCGCCACCACAAGTACAACGACACCGAATACAACCTGGAACCCAACGTCAAAGGCTCACCCGGCGGCCTGCGGGATATCCAGACGATTCTGTGGGTGGCCCGTCGCGAGTACGGCACCCTGAACCTGCGGGCACTGGCTGGCGAAGGATTCCTGGTCGAGAGTGAAAACGCCCTGCTCGCCTCCTCCCAGGAGTTCCTGTGGAAGGTTCGCTATGCCCTGCACATGCTCGCCGGCCGTTCCGAAGACCGCCTGCTGTTCGATCACCAGCGCACCATTGCCGGGCTGCTGGGCTTCAAAGGCGACGACGCCAAGCAAGCCATCGAAAACTTCATGCAGCAGTATTACCGGGTGGTCATGAGCATCGCCCAGCTCAGCGACCTGATCATCCAGCACTTCGAGGAAGTCATCCTCGCACCGGAAGACGAAGCCCCACCGCAGCCGATCAACTCGCGCTTCCAGTTGCATGACGGTTATATCGAGGCACGCAATAACAACGTCTTCCGCCGCACGCCGTTCGCGATGCTCGAAATCTTCGTGCTGATGGCCCAGCAGCCGGAAATCAAGGGCGTGCGCGCCGATACCATTCGTCTGCTGCGGGAACACCGCCACCTGATCGACGACGACTTCCGCAATGATATTCGCAACACCAGCCTGTTTATCGAATTGTTCAAATGCAAGATCGGTATCCACCGCAACCTGCGGCGGATGAACCGGTACGGCATCCTGGGGCGCTATCTGCCCGAATTCGGTTTTATCGTCGGGCAGATGCAGCATGACCTGTTCCACATCTATACGGTCGACGCGCACACCCTGAACCTGATCAAACACCTGCGTAAGTTGCAGTACACCCAGGTGTCGGAAAAATTCCCGCTGGCCAGCAAGCTCATGGGCAAGCTGCCCAAACCCGAGCTGATTTACATGGCCGGCCTGTACCATGACATAGGCAAAGGCCGGCATGGCGACCACTCGGACATCGGCGCGGTCGATGCCGAGGCGTTTTGCCAGCGCCATCAGCTGCCAGTGTGGGACAGCCGCCTGATCGTGTGGCTGGTGCAAAACCACCTGGTGATGTCGACCACCGCCCAGCGCAAAGATTTGTCCGACCCGCAGGTGATCCACGATTTCGCCCAGATCGTCGGCGACGAAACCCGCCTCGACTACCTCTATGTGCTGACCGTCTCCGACATCAACGCGACCAACCCGACCCTGTGGAATTCCTGGCGCGCCAGCCTGCTGCGCCAGCTCTACACCGAGACCAAGCGCGCCCTGCGTCGCGGCCTGGAAAACCCGGTGGATCGCGAAGAGCAGATCCGCCAGACCCAGAGCGCCGCTCTGGATATCCTGGTGCGCGGCGGCACCGACCCGGACGATGTCGAGCAACTGTGGGCGCAGTTGGGCGATGACTATTTCCTGCGTCACACCGCCGGCGACGTCGCCTGGCACAGCGACGCGATCCTCCAGCAACCGGCCGACGGCGGGCCACTGGTACTGATCAAGGAAACCACCCAGCGCGAGTTCGAAGGCGGTACGCAGATCTTCATCTATGCCCCGGACCAGCACGACTTCTTTGCCGTGACCGTGGCGGCGATGGACCAGCTCAACCTTAACATTCACGACGCCCGGGTCATCACCTCCAGCAGCCAGTTCACCCTCGACACCTATATCGTGCTCGACACCGACGGCGACTCGATTGGCGACAATCCGGCGCGGGTTAAACAGATCCGCGAGGGCCTGACCGAAGCCCTGCGCAACCCGGACGACTACCCGACCATCATCCAGCGCCGGGTGCCGCGCCAGCTCAAGCATTTCGCCTTTGCACCGCAGGTGACGATCCACAACGACGCCCAGCGCCCAGTGACGGTGCTGGAACTCACGGCGCCCGACCGCCCGGGCCTGCTGGCGCGGATTGGCACGATCTTCCTGGAGTTCGATCTGTCGCTGCAGAACGCCAAGATCGCCACCCTCGGCGAGCGCGTGGAAGACGTGTTCTTCATCACCGACGCCAACAATCAGCCGTTGTCCGACCCGCTGCTGTGCAGCCGCCTGCAGGATGCGATCGTCGAACAACTGAGCGTCAACCAGGAACCTGATATCAAACTGTCGCGAATCAGCATCTGAACCAACAACGCGAGCCTGCCCTTTGTAGGAGCTGGCTTGCCAGCGATGGACTAAAGAGCGCCGCGCTTACCCAGTAAGCACGCGTTATCGTTGACGACCTTCGCTGGCAAGCCAGCTCCTACAGGAAACAGGGCTTGCCCGTTCCCACACCGAACGAGATACATTGATGAACAACGCCCTGTCCCAGCTCCAGCCCTACCCGTTCGAGAAACTCCGCGCCCTGCTTGGCAGCGTGACGCCGAACCCGGACAAGCGTCCGATCGCGCTGTCCATCGGCGAGCCGAAACACCGTTCGCCAAGCTTTGTCGCCGAGGCCCTGGCCAGCAATCTGGAAAAAATGGCTGTGTACCCGACCACACTCGGTATCCCGGAGCTGCGTGAAGCCATTGCGGCATGGTGCGAGCGTCGCTTCGACGTCCCCAAGGGCTGGATCGACCCCGCTCGCAACGTGTTGCCGGTCAACGGCACTCGCGAAGCGCTGTTCGCCTTCACCCAGACCGTGGTCAACCGTGGCGATGACGCGCTGGTGGTCAGCCCGAACCCGTTCTATCAGATCTACGAAGGCGCGGCGTTCCTCGCCGGGGCCAAGCCGCATTACCTGCCGTGCCTGGACGAAAACGGCTTCAACCCGGATTTCGACGCCGTGTCGCCAGAGATCTGGAAACGCTGCCAAATCCTGTTCCTGTGCTCGCCAGGCAACCCGACCGGTGCTTTGATTCCGGTGCAAACCCTGAAAAAGCTGATCGCCCTGGCCGACGAATATGACTTCGTGATTGCCGCCGATGAGTGCTACAGCGAGCTGTACTTCGACGAACAAACCCCGCCGCCTGGCCTGCTCAGCGCTTGCGCAGAACTGGGTCGCAAGGACTTCAAGCGTTGCGTGGTGTTCCACAGCCTGTCCAAGCGTTCGAACCTGCCGGGACTGCGTTCAGGCTTTGTTGCCGGTGACGCCGACATCCTCAAGGGCTTCCTGCTCTATCGCACCTACCACGGCTGCGCGATGCCGGTTCAAACACAACTGGCCAGTGTTGCCGCGTGGAATGACGAGGTGCATGTGCGCGCCAACCGTGCGCTGTATCGCGAGAAATTCGATGCGGTTCTGGAAATCCTCAGCCCGGTCATGGACGTACAGCGCCCGGATGGCAGCTTCTACCTGTGGCCGAATGTAGCCGGTGACGACGCCGCCTTCTGCCGCGACCTGTTCGAGCAGGAACACGTGACCGTGGTGCCGGGTTCTTACCTGTCGCGGGATGTGGATGGCGTCAACCCGGGTGCCGGGCGTGTGCGCATGGCACTGGTGGCGCCGCTTGCCGAGTGTGTCGAAGCTGCCGAGCGGATTCGCGCGTTCATCCAGCGCCGCAAATAACCGCGCCGCCGCTCAGGGCCAGGTGTTGTTTCACCTGGCCGAGTTTGGCCTCACTCAAATCCAGTTCCCCCAACACCTCACGCAACACGTCATCGCCAATCTGGTGATGACGACTGAGGCTGTACAATTCCAGGCGCTGCGCCCGCAACGCCTTCAAACGCAGGCGCCGCGCACTTCATTACGCCGTTTGTCGTCCGGACTGGCTTCAGCGCCACGCAACACAGGTTTTGTGCCACAGCCGCCGCGAAACCGTTCGGCCATGGCATAATCCGTCACCTTTCAAATCCAGCACCTGTAAAGGGGGCGATTCCTTGGCCGTTTCAAGCAAAACGTTGCACCTTTTCGGCATCAAAGCCTGTGACACCATGAAAAAGGCGCGCACCTGGCTCGATGAACACGCTGTCAGCTATGACTTTCATGATTACAAAGCGGTCGGTATCGACCGTGAACACCTGACCCAATGGTGCAACGAGCACGGCTGGGAAGTGGTGTTGAACCGTGCAGGCACGACCTTTCGCAAGCTCGACGACGAACGCAAAGCCGATCTCGACCAGACGAAAGCCATCGAACTGATGCTCGCACAGCCCTCGATGATCAAGCGCCCGGTGCTCGATCTCGGTGACCGAACCCTGATTGGCTTCAAGCCAGACATCTACGCGGCCGCGCTCAAGTAAGCAGCCCGTTCAATTTTGTTAGAGGTATACACATGTCCACTACCCTGTTCAGCCTGGCCTTCGGCGTCGGCACTCAAAACCGTCAAGGCGCATGGCTGGAAGTGTTCTACGCCGCCCCGGTACTCAAGCCATCGGCTGAAGTCCTCGCCGCCATCACACCGATCCTGGGTTACACCGAAGGCAATCAGGCCATTGCGTTCAGCACCGCCCAGGCCTCGCAACTGGCTGAAGCACTGAAAAGCGTCGATGCTGCCCAGGCCGCCCTGCTGACCCGCCTGGCCGAGAGTCACAAGCCGCTGGTTGCCACCTTGCTGGCTGAAGACGCCCAGCTGTCGTCCACCCCGGAGGCCTACCTCAAGCTGCACCTGCTGAGCCATCGCCTGGTCAAGCCACACGGCCTGAACCTGGCCGGCATCTTCCCGCTGCTGCCGAACGTGGCCTGGACCAGCCAGGGCGCGGTCGATCTGAGCGAACTGGCTGAACTGCAACTCGAAGCCCGCCTGCGCGGCGAGCTGCTGGAAGTATTCTCGGTGGACAAGTTCCCGAAAATGACCGACTACGTGGTTCCGGCCGGCGTGCGTATCGCCGACGCTGCGCGTCTGCGCCTGGGTGCCTACGTTGGCGAAGGCACCACCGTGATGCACGAAGGCTTCATCAACTTCAACGCCGGCACCGAAGGCCCGGGCATGATCGAAGGCCGCGTTTCCGCTGGCGTATTCGTCGGCAAGGGTTCGGACCTGGGCGGCGGCTGCTCGACCATGGGCACCCTGTCGGGCGGCGGCAACATCGTGATCAAGGTCGGCGAAGGCTGCCTGATCGGCGCCAACGCCGGTATCGGTATCCCGTTGGGCGACCGCAATACCGTCGAGTCGGGCCTGTACGTGACCGCCGGCACCAAAGTCGCGCTGCTGGACGAAAACAATCAACTGGTCAAAGTGGTCAAGGCCCGTGAACTGGCCGGCCAGACCGACCTGCTGTTCCGTCGCAATTCGGAAACCGGTGCCGTGGAATGCAAAACCCACAAATCGGCCATCGAACTGAACGAAGCGCTGCACGCTCACAACTAAGCAGCACACGTCCACCTGTAGGAGCGAGCCTGCTCGCGAAAAACGTAAGGGCAACGCGGTTATTCAGACAATGCGCGTTATCGTTCACGTCCATCGCGAGCAGGCTCGCTCCTACAGGGGTCTGGCGTACGCCCGCCCATGTTCACCAGGGCCGAACAACATGATGATTCTCTCTCCCTGGCGTGCCGATTTTCCGGCCATCGCCGCCCTGCAACGGCAAGGCCAGACCTATCTGGACAACGCCGCCACCACGCAAAAACCTCAAGCCCTGCTGGATGCCCTGGCGCATTACTACGCCAACGGCGCGGCCAACGTGCATCGGGCGCAGCATTTGCCCGGCGCCCACGCCACCCAGGCTTTCGAAGACAGCCGCCGCAAAGCCGCGCAATGGCTCAATACTGGCGATTGCGGTCAGATCATCTTTACCCACGGCTCGACGTCCGCGCTGAATCTCCTGGCCTACGGCCTGGAACATCTTTTCAATCCGGGCGACGAGATTGTCATCAGCGCCCTGGAGCATCACGCCAACCTGCTGCCGTGGCAGCAACTGGCGCACCGTCGCGACCTGAAACTGGTGATCCTGCCGCTGGATGCCGACGGCGTGATCGACCTTGAAGCCGCGACCGGCTTGATCGGCTCGCGCACACGTCTGCTGGCCGTCAGTCAACTGTCCAACGTGATTGGCGCGTGGCAGCCACTGCCTCAATTGCTGGCACTGGCCAAGGCGCACAACGCCCTGACCGTGATCGACGGTGCCCAAGGCGTGGTCCATGGCCGCCACGACGTGCAAGCGCTGGGCTGCGATTTTTATGTGTTCTCCAGCCACAAGCTCTACGGCCCCGATGGCCTGGGCGTGTTGTTCGGGCGCAATACAGCGTTGCAACAGCTGCGTCCCTGGCAGTTCGGCGGCGAAATGGTGCTGGATGCCAATTATCACGACGCACGCTTTCGCCCGGCACCGCTGGGTTTCGAGGCCGGGACGCCGCCGATTGCCAGTGTGATCGGCCTGGGAGCAACCCTGGATTACCTCGCAGGGCTTGATCAGGACGCCGTATCCGTCCATGAAGCGGCGCTGCATGCCTGTCTGCTCAAGGGCCTTGAAGCGCGCAACGGCATTCGCCTGCTGGGCAAGCCGCAAGTGGCACTGGCCAGTTTTACCGTCGAGGGCGTACATAATTCCGATCTCGCGCATTTGCTGACCGAACAAGGGATCGCAGTGCGTGCCGGCCATCACTGCGCCATGCCGCTGCTTAAACGCTTTGAACTGGCCGGGGCGATTCGGGTGTCGTTGGCGCTGTACAACGATTCCGAAGACCTGGAGCGGTTCTTTGAAGCCTTGGATCAGGCGCTGGAGCTATTGCGATGAACCTGCCTGCCGATGCCGTGACGGCACTCGAAACCTTTCAGAAAGCGGCCGGCTGGGAACAACGCGCGCGCCTGCTGATGCAATGGGGCGAGCGTCTGCCGGCCTTGAGTGATGCGCAGATGTGTGATGCCAACCGGGTGCACGGCTGTGAAAGCCAGGTGTGGCTGGTGGGCGAATTGCGCGATGGTCATTGGCTGTTCTGCGCCAACAGCGATGCGCGGCTGATTCGCGGGTTGGTGGCGTTGCTGCTGGCGCGGGTCAACGGGTTGTCGGCGGCTGAGTTGCAGCAGGTGGATTTGCCGGACTGGTTCAATCAGTTGGGGTTGGGGCGGCAGTTGTCCGAATCGCGCAGTAATGGCTTGAATGCGGTGCTTCAGCGGATGCGGGAGTTAGCTCAATAAAGGGGCTGCTTCGCAGCCCATCGCGAGCAAGCTCGCTCCTACAGGATCACCGAAATCCCTGTGGGAGCGAGCTTGCTCGCGATGG
>NZ_JBFUIC010000126.1:0-13511 GCF_056402075.1 Pseudomonas sp. P4_C3 | reverse complement strand
GGGCAGACTTCGGCGCGCAACGGTGCCTGGTTGGCGGCATGGCGGTCATCTTCAAGGCTGATGTATTCCAGGCCCTTGCTCTGTTCGCAATACACACACTTGACCCGCACCACATGCCACTCGCAGGCGCACAGCGAACAGACCAGATAACGCAAGCCATTGTACTTGCCACGATGGCGGATGACCCCGGCCATGGCCGGCGAGCCACAGGCCGGGCACAGGCTGAGGCTGTCACCGGGGGTTAGTTGCAGATTGGGCGTGCTCAACAGCCAGTGGCTCCAGGCTGTTTGCAGCGCCGCACCGAGAAACGGCACCAGTGCTGCCGGCACCAGCGAATACTGGCCGCTGACCAGTGCCACCGCCCAGGCGCGGCGTTGCCCGGCACCGGCCAGGCGCAAGGTTTGCACGGCATCGGCCACGGCAGATTGTGACGGTGTGCTATAGCGTTGCAGCAAGGCATCGAGGTAAAGCTGCCAATCGTCTTCGCGCGCCAGGCTGTCGGCCGCAAACGGCGGCAAGCCGTGTTGCTGGCACAATTCGATGCGTTGTCGGTCGAGGGGCTCGCTCAGCGGCGGGTCGTCCAGCACCTGTTGCTGCACCTGGCACAACCCGGCAATCAGGCGCAGGTAATCGGCCAGCGGGTGCCCGTCGGCCAGCGTTTCCAGGCGCTGGGCGCGCAGGCTGAACAGGTTATGCGGTGGCATATACAGAAACGGCGGCGAACTGGCCGCCGCTTCGATTTCTCCAGGTTCGAGGATGGTTGGCAAATGTCAGCCCTTTTTGGTGATCGGTCGCTTGGGTGCTTCGTCGCGGGTCACTTGGCGGTACCAGAGTTCGTGGTGTTTCCTGGCCCAGCCGCGGCTGACCCAGCCGTGCACCATGGCGCTGACCGAGCCCTTGATCCAGATGCCGGCATAAATGTGCACGATGATGCTCAGGATCAGCACGAAAGCGGCCAACGCATGCAGCAACATCGCCCAGCGTATCGCGGTGATGCCGAAATACTCGCTGAAGTACGCACGCCAGATCACCAGTCCGCTGAACAACAGCACCAGCATGCACAGCAGTAAAGTCCAGAACAGCAGCTTCTGCCCGGGGTTGTATTTGCCGATGGGCGGGACGCCCTCCTCTTCGTTCTTCACGACCCGATCGATGCGCTTGAGCCACAGGCGATCATTGGCGATGAAGTAGTTGGCGCGCCAGAAGCGAATCACCAGGCCGAGGAACAGCAGGAACATCAGCACGCCCATGAACGGGTGCAGAATGCGCGTCCATGGCCCGCCGCCGAACAGGTTGCTCAGCCAGAACAGCGCCGGGTGGAACAGCGCCAGCCCGGACAGCCCGGCCATGAAGAACAGAATCGCCACCAGCCAGTGATTGGTGCGCTGGTTACTGGTGTAGCGCAGGATCGTCTTGTTGCTCATGGCCTGCCCTCCCCACGGGGATCGAAGGTATGCACCGACGGATCGACTTCGTGCACGGTGTTGTCCGGCGGTTCCGGATGCTCATCCTCTTCGACGATTTGCGGGCCGACACGTACGTAGTGGAAGAACCCGGCCAGCACCGCTACGCCCATGGCCAGCAGCGCCAACGGTTTGCTCACGCCTTTCCACAGTCCTACCAACGGACTGATCGCCGGGTGATCGGGCAAACCGGCGTACAGTCTTGGCGTATCGGCGTGGTGCAGCACGTACATCACGTGGGTGCCGCCGACGCCTTCAGGGTCATACAGACCGGCGTTTTCAAAGCCACGGCTTTTGAGATCAACGATACGCTCGGCGGCATGTTCCTTCATGTCGTCCTTGGAGCCGAACACGATGGCACCGGTCGGGCAGGTTTTCACGCAGGCCGGTTCCAGCCCTACCGCCACCCGGTCCGAGCACAAGGTGCATTTGTAGGCCTTGTGATCCTTTTGCGAGATCCGTGGAATGTTGAACGGACACCCGGTAATGCAGTAGCCGCAGCCAATGCAGTGGTCCTGATCGAAATCGACGATGCCGTTGGCGTGCTTGATGATCGCCCCCGGGCTGGGGCATGCCGCCAGGCAACCGGGCTCGGCGCAGTGCATGCAGCCGTCCTTGCGGATCAGCCATTCCAGGTTGCCGGCGTCGGTCTCGTGCTCGGTGAAGCGCATCAACGTCCAGGTTTCTGCGGTGAGGTCCTGCGGGTTGTCGTAGGTGCCATGGTTGTGACCGACCTCGTCACGCAGCTCGTTCCATTCCGAGCAGGCGACCTGGCAGGCCTTGCAGCCGATGCATTTGGTGGTGTCGATCAGCTTGGCGACTTCCTCCACGCCGCGTATCGACGGCGCGGGGGTGGTGGTGGCCGAGCGGGCAATGATGTCTTGGCTGGCCATTTAGACTTTCTCCACGTTGACCAGGAATGACTTGGATTCCGGGGTCTGGGTGTTGCCATCGCCGAGGAACGGCACCAGGGTGTTGGTCAGGTAGCCGTGACGGGTAGCGCCGGTGAAGCCCCAGTGCAAGGGGATACCGATCTGGTGAACGACCTGATTGTTGACCTGCAGCGGACGAATCCGCTTGGTCACCACCGCCACCGCTTCGATATGCCCGCGCTTGGAGCTGACCCTTACTCGGTCACCGGCAGCAATGCCCTTTTCCTTGGCCAGCACCTCGCCGATTTCGACGAATTGTTCGGGTTGGGTAATGGCGTTGATCGGGCAATGTTTGGTCCAGAAGTGGAAGTGTTCGGTCAGCCGGTAGCTGGTCGCCGCATACGGGAAGTCCTTGGCCTGCCCGAGGGAGTCCCAGACTGAATCGAAGATCCGCCCGGCCGGGTTGCTGGTCGCCTGCTTGTTGTTGGGGTGCATCGGGTTGATACCGATGGGCGTCTCGAACGGCTCATAGTGTTCCGGGAACGGCCCTTCGTTCATCTTGTCGAGGGCGAAGAAACGCGCCACGCCTTCGGGGTTCATGATGAACGGGTTGATGCCCGCTTCCGGTGCGGCGTCGACTTTGTAGTCGGGCACGTCGGTGCCGGTCCAGACCTTGCCGTTCCACCACACCAGCCGTTTGTTCGCGTCCCATGGTTTGCCTTTCGGGTCGCACGAGGCGCGGTTATAGAGGATCCGTCGATTTGCCGGCCAGGCCCAGGCCCAGCCGAGGTTCTGCTTCATCCCGTAAGGGTCGCTGTTATCACGCCGGGCCATGTTGTTGCCCAGCTCGGTCCAGCTGCCGCAGAAAATCCAACAACCGGATGCCGTGCTGCCATCGTCCTTGAGCTGGCCGAAGCCGGACAACTGCTGACCCGCCTTGACCACCGCGCCCGAGGCGTCGGTGACATCGGCGACGGCGTAGCCGTTGAATTCCCGGGCCAGCTCTTCCGGCGTCGGGTCATCCGGTATTTTGTAGGGCCAGTCGAGCTTGAGGATCGGCTCGGCCCAGGCACCGCCATTGGCCTGGTAACGCTTGCGCAGGCGCAAGAACAGCTCGGCCATGATTTTCACGTCGGTGCGCGCCAGCCCCGGGCCATCGGCACCCTTCCAGTGCCATTGCAGCCAGCGGCCGCTGTTGACCAGCGAACCGTTTTCTTCGGCGAAGCAGGTGGTGGGCAGGCGGATGACCTCGGTCTGGATGTTGGCCGTTTCCACGTCGTTGTAAGGCCCGACGTTGCGCCAGAACTCCGAGGTTTCGGTAGCCAATGGGTCCATCACCACCAGCCACTTGAGTTTGGCCAGCGCCTTCATCACCCGGTTTTTGTCCGGCAAGGCGGCGATCGGGTTGAAGCCCTGGCACATGTAGCCATTGACCTCGCCCTTGCCCATCATGTCGAACATTTTCAGGATGTCGTAGCCGGGGATGTCCAGCTTGGGCAGCCAGTCGTAGCCCCAGTTGTTCTCGACGGTGGCATTGGCGCCGTACCAGGCCTTCATGAGGCTGACGTGGAACTTGCCGTAGTTCTGCCAGTAAGACATCTGCCCGGGACGTAGCGGCTTGAGTGCGCGCTTGGCGATGTAGGTGTTGTAATCCTGTTCGGCTTCGGCCGGCAGGGTCAGGTAACCGGGCAACAGGTTGGACAGCAAGCCGAGGTCGGTCAGGCCCTGAATATTGGAGTGCCCACGCAAGGCGTTGACGCCCCCGCCCGGCATGCCGACGTTGCCCAGCAGCAATTGCACCATGGCCGCGCTGCGGATCATCTGCGAGCCGGTTGAGTGCTGGGTCCAGCCCAACGCGTAGAGAATCGTCATGGTTTTGCCCGGTTGCGAGCAGGTGGCGATCTCTTCCCAGATTTTCTGCATTGCGTCCATGGGCATGCCGCAGACCTGACTGGACAGCTCCAGGGTGTAGCGGCTGTAATGCTGCTTCATCAATTGGTAGACGCAGCGAGGGTCTTGCAAGGTCGGGTCGACTTTGGCGAAGCCGTCCTCGCCGATTTCATAGCCCCAACCGGACTTGTCGGTGTAGCTGCGCTTGCTCGCGTCGTAACCGCTGAACAACCCGTCCTCGAAACCGTAGCTGGCCTTGACGATGAACGACACGTCCGTATAGGCCCGCACGTACTCGTGCTGGATCTTGTCTTCGGTCAACAGGTAATTGATCAGCCCGCCCATGAAGGCAATGTCGGTCCCGGTGCGGATCGGCGCGTAATAGTCGGCCACCGAGGCCGTACGGGTGAAACGCGGGTCGACCACAATCAGCCGCGCCTTGTTGTGGGCTTTGGCTTCGGTGACCCATTTGAAACCACAAGGGTGCGCTTCGGCGGCATTGCCACCCATCACCAGAACCAGATTCGCGTTGGCGATATCGGTCCAGTGGTTGGTCATGGCACCACGGCCATACGTCGGGGCAAGACTTGCCACCGTCGGACCGTGTCAGACACGCGCCTGGTTATCGAACCCCAGTATGCCGAGACTGCGAATCACCTTGTGGGTGATGTAACCCGCTTCGTTGGACGATGCCGACGCCGCGAGAAAACCGGTGGTCAGCCAGCGGTTCACTGTTTGCCCCTTGGCGTTCTTCTCGATGAAGTTGGCGTCGCGGTCGGCCTTCATCAGGTCGGCGATGCGATCGAGCGCTTCATCCCAGGAGATTCGCGTCCACTCCGTGGTGCCAGGCTTGCGCACCTGCGGGTACTGGAGACGACTGGGGCTGTGAATGAAGTCCAGCAGGCCCGCGCCTTTGGGGCAAAGGGTGCCGCGGTTGACCGGGTGGTCGGCGTCACCTTCGATGTGGATGATGTTTTGCGTGACATTCTTCGCCGTATCACCCTGGCTGTACATGATCAAGCCGCAACCGACCGAGCAATACGGGCAGGTGTTGCGGGTTTCATGGGTGTGGGCGAGCTTGAAGTGACGCACCTGTTCGGCAAAGGCAATTGTCGGGGCCATGCCCAACGCGCCCAGGCTAGAGCCTGCAAGGCCGATACCGGCGACCTTGAAGAACTGACGACGGCTGAGATCCATCGTGCACTCCTGATCAGGTGGAACCCGGTAGGTGGCCGGGCCTTTTTGAACAACCACGGTCGCGGCAGTCTGGCTGCCGACACTACAAACTGTAGTCAACCGGTCGACGTTCTGTGTAAAAACCGACCGTCGGGTAAATCCAGCGGGCCGTGAAGATCCTTGTAGGAGCGAGCTTGCTCGCGAWGGTGTGTCAGTTGACATCACCGTATCTGACACACCWTCGCGAGCAAGCTCGCTCCTACAGTAAGTTGGCGCTTATCATAGGTGCATGTTCAACCCCGCCTTCACGAGATCCCGCATGACTTTCGATTTTGATCAGGTGTTCGACCGTCACAACACCGGCAGTACCAAATGGAGCCGCTACCCGGCCGATGTGTTGCCGATGTGGGTCGCCGACATGGATTTCGCCGCGCCGCCGGTGATCATCCAGGCCCTGCAAAAACGACTGGAACACCCGATGGTCGGTTACAGCGTGGCCCAGGATGACCTGCGCGAGGCGATCGTCGCCGATCTCTGGAACAAGTACGCCTGGCGCGTCGAACCCCAGGARCTGATCTTCCTGCCGGGYGTCGAGTCGGGCTTCAACATGGCATTGAAGGCSCTGGTGCAGGCGCCACAGAACGTCGTTGTGCAGGTGCCGAACTACCCGCCGCTGCGCCACGCCCCCGGGCATTGGGGCCTGAACAAGGTCGAGCTGAATTTCGATGCGCATGCCAATGGCACCTACACCACGCCGCTGGATACCYTGAGCCAGTCGCTGCAAGGTGGCGGCGCACTGCTGCTGAGCAACCCGCATAACCCGCTGGGCAAGGCCTTCCCCCGCGCAGAGCTGCAAGCCATTGCCGACATTTGCCTTGAGCATGACGCCTGGATCATTTCCGACGAGATCCACGCCGATTTGTGCTTCGACGGCCGCGCGCACATTCCGCTGGCGACCCTGAGCCCGCAAGTGGCCCAGCGCACCATCACGCTGATGTCGGCGAGCAAGGCCTACAACATCGCAGGTCTCAAGACCTCATTCATGATCATCCAGGACCGTCACCTGCGCGAGAAGGTCAACCACGCCCGTTGCGGCATGGTCGACAGCGTCAATCCGCTGGGCATGGAAGCCACCCGCGTCGCCTACAGCGAAGCCGCGCCATGGCTGGCCGAGCTGAAGGTCTATCTGCAGGGCAACCGCGACTTCCTCGCTGAGGCCGTGCATACCCGCCTGCCGGGCATCAGCATGAACCTGCCGCAAAGCACCTATCTGGCGTGGCTCGACTGCTCGGCACTGGGGCTGGACGACCCACAGCAGTTCTTCCTTGAACAGGCCAAAGTTGGTTTGAGCGCGGGCCTGGACTTTGGTGATGACTGCAAGCAATTCGTGCGCCTGAACTTCGGTTGCCCACGGTCGCTGCTGGAAGAAGGCATTGCGCGGATGGAGCGCAGCTTGCGCCATCTCAAGGCCTGATCCGCCCCTCAGCAACATCGAAGATCCCCGTAGGAGCGAGCTTGCTCCGGGCGGCGATCCGACGATGGCGTCGTGTCAGCCAGCATCAATATCGACTGTGCCGACGCCATCGCGGGCAAGTCGGATCGCCGCACCGCCGCTCCTACAGGTAATTATTGAACCGACCCAAGCCCGCGATGCTCAACAGCCTATAGCCCTGCACTGGCGGTTGTTTCGAGATCTGAGCCATGAGCTTCATTACCTGGGTGGCGGTGTTGGGGGCTGTGTTGCTGACGCTGGCACTGACCTCGTCGTACCTGCGCTGGATGCCGGTCACCACTTCGGCGGTGTGTCTGGTACTGGGCGTCGCCATCGGTCCGGCGGGCCTGGTTTTACTCAGGCTGGATATCAAAGAGTCGTCATTCTGGATCGAGCACCTGACGGAAGTCGCGGTGCTGTTTTCATTGTTTGTCTGCGGTCTAAAGCTGCGACCAGCACTTCGTGATCGCCAATGGCGAGTGGCGTTCGTTCTGGCGGGCCCGGTGATGGTGCTGACGATTGTCGGAGTCTGCCTGCTGCTGCATTTCGCTTTCGGACTGGCATGGGGGCCCTCGCTGCTGATCGGGGCGATACTGGCGCCGACCGATCCGGTCCTGGCCTCGCTGGTTCAGGTCAATGACGCCAAGGATGACGATCCGGTGYGGTTCGGACTCTCGGGCGAGGCAGGACTGAACGACGGCATCGCGTTCCCGTTCGTGATTCTGGGACTGCTGTTGTTGCAGCAAAACGGCAGTTTTGCCAGCGGTCTGGAGGACTGGATCCTCGAGCGCCTGCTGTGGGCCGTGCCCGCCGGACTGCTGACCGGTTACTGGATGGGCCGCGGCATTGGCCGCCTGACCTTGTTCATGCGCATCAAGAATGCCGACAGCACGTTTTCCCCCAACGATTACCTGGCGCTGGCGCTGATCGCACTGGCTTATGTCGTGGCCGAAACCATTGGCGGCTATGGGTTTCTCTCGGTGTTTGCCGCTGGCCTGGGCTTGCGCCAGGCCGAGGTCAAGACCAGCAGTGACGCCCACACGCCGGCCGAGCACCTGGTTCAAGCGGTGGTCGGTCATCAGAATGCCGAACCCCAAGCGGCCGTGCTCGGCAATGTGGACCACCTGGAGGACACGCAAGTCGCGGCCGGGATCATGATGGGCGACATGTTGTCGTTCGGCAGCCTGGTGGAACGGGCCATGGAAGTGTTTCTGGTCACCTTGCTCGGGGTTGTGCTGATCGCGCACTGGGACTGGCGGGCGCTGCTGGTCGCGTTGGTGCTGTTYGGGACGATTCGCCCGCTGACGGTCTGGCTGATGCCGTGGGGTTCGCTGCTCAATGGCCCGCAACGCTGGTTGATCGGCTGGTTCGGCATTCGCGGCATCGGGAGTTTTTACTACCTTTTCTATGCCTTGAACCACGATCTGGTGCCTTCAGTGGCAACGGTGTGTGCCGACCTGACGCTCTCGGTGGTCGCCCTGAGCATTCTGGTCCACGGCATCAGCACCCAGCCGCTGCTTGCCCGCTATGAACAGCGCAACCGCCGCGTCACTTCATCGCCAAAGCAATGATTTCCACCAGGTTGAGCTGGGTAAAAGGTTTCGACAAACGCGGCAGATGGGCGGCAAAGCCTTCCAGCCGCTCGGCATAACCGGTGGCGAGGATGATCGGCACACTCGGTCGCATGTTCCTGATGGCATTGGCCAGTTGCGCGCCACTCATCTGTGGCATGGCCATGTCGGTGATGACCAGATCGATATCCGGTTCACTGTCGAACAGTTCCAGTGCCCTGGCACCGCAAGCCGCACTGATGGTCCGGTGTCCGAGGTCCTCGAGCAGCAGGCTGGTGCTGGTCAACACCAGACTGTCATCGTCCACCACCAGTACACACAGGCGGGGCACTTCCATGGCCTGAGTTTGCGCTACCGGCTGAACCACCGAGCCCTGGGTGGCAACCGGCAACCACAACTCGGCCGTCGTCCCCTGATCCTTGTTGCTTTTGAGGATGAAGCGCCCACCCAATTGTTCGATAAAACCGTGGACCATCGACAACCCCAGGCCCGTACCTTTACCGACGCCCTTGGTGGTAAAGAACGGGTCCATCGCCGAGGCCAGCGTGGTTTCATCCATGCCCTCGCCGGTATCGGTCACATTCAGGCAAACGTAACGCCCCGGCGCAAGGGATGAAGTGGCGCTGTCGGTCACTTCATCGGTTCTGGCGCTGAAGATAATGGTCCCGCCATGGGGCATGGCGTCACGGGCATTGGTTGCCAGGTTCAGTACGGCCAGTTCCAGTTGATTGACGTCCGCCATCACCGGTTCAAGATCCTCGGGAAAGCGTACTTCGATGTTCACCGAAGGACCGAGGGAGCTGCGCAATAGCCCGGAAATGCCTTCCACCAATGCCGGTATCCGCACCGGTTCCGATTTGAGTTCCTGGCGTCGGGCAAACGCCAGCATGCGCTGGGTCAGGGAAACCCCGCGCAAGGCGCCTTGGGTGGCGTTGTCGATCAGGCGGGTTATTTTTGGATCGTCCGTCACCCGTTTACGCACGATTTCCAGATTGCCGAGGATCACCGTCAGCAGGTTGTTGAAGTCGTGGGCGATGCCGCCGCTGAGTTGGCCGATGGCCTGCATTTTCTGCGCCTGGAACAAGGCCTCCCGGGTTTGCTCCAGCGCCTGCTGCGCCTGGGTGACTTCAGTGATGTCCCGGGTAATCTTGGCAAAACCGAGCAAGGTGCCGGTGTCGCCCCGGATCGGATCGACAATGACATGGGCATGGAACCGCGTACCATCCTTGCGCACCCTCCAGCCCTGGTTTTCAAAGCGCCCTTCACGAATGGCGATGTCCAGCGTCCTTTGTGGTTCGCGGGCATCGCGATCCTCCGGGGTATAGAACATCGAAAAATGCTGGCCAATGACTTCTTCCGGCAAGTAACCCGTGATGCGCTGGGCGCCCAGGTTCCAGTTGCTCACGTGTCCGTCCGGCGAGAGCATATAGATCGCATAGTCAGTAACGCTCTGCACCAGCAGACGGAACTGCTGTTCGCTTTGCTTGAGGATTTCCTCGGCCATTTTGCGATCGGTCAGGTCCCGGGTGATCTTGGCAAACCCCAGCAATGTGCCCGACGGGTCGAGGATCGGGTCGATGACCACATGGGACCAGAAGTGTGTGCCGTCCTTGCGCACCTGCCACCCTTCTCCCTCGAAACGCCCTTCACGGATCGCCGTGTCCAGTGCCCGCAGGGGCAAGCCGGCACGGCGATCGTCATCGGTGTAGAAGCGCGAGAAATGCTCGCCGAGGATCTCGGCCTCCTCATACCCCTTGAAACGCCTGGCGCCGGCATTCCAGCTGGTAATGATGCCATCGGTATCGATCATGTAGATCGCGTAGTCGATCACCGCATCGATCAATAGCCGAAAACGACCGTCTTCGATGGCACTGGCCTTGGTTCGATCTTCGCTCATTGATCCCACCGCCTCATGGTTTCACTGGAGTATGGGTCATACCGGGATTTTGGAAAGCCCACCAACGCGGCAGCAATTGCTTGACCTTGCTCTCGCCAAAACGGTCGTCGATCAACATCACCACCCCTTGATCCTGTTGCGTACGGATGACCCGCCCAGCAGCCTGCACCACTTTCTGTACGCCGGGAAACAGATACGTGTAGTCGTAACCGGCGCCAAAAATGGCGGCCATGCGCCGCTTCAGTTGCTCGTTCACCGGATTGAGCTGCGCCAGCCCCAGGGTGGCGATAAATGCGCCGATCAGCCGGGCACCGGGCAAATCGATGCCTTCACCAAAGGCCCCGCCCAGCACCGCAAAGCCGACACCCTGGCCGTCGGCGTGGAACTGATCGAGAAACTGCTGACGTTGCGCTTCGCCCATGCCTCGGGACTGCGACCACAGACTGATGTGCGGATGCTTCTCGGCGAGTAACTGCGCCACCTGCTGCAAATAATCGAAGCTGCTGAAAAACGCCAGGTAATTGCCGGGACGTTTGCTGAACTGTCTGGCGATCAACTCCACGATCGGTTCAAGGGAGGACTGGCGATGCACGAACCGGGTGGAAATCTGATCGACGATGTGCACTTGCAGTTGATCGGCATGAAACGGCGACTCGACGTCAATGCACACCGTGTCCGCCGGTGTCCCCAGTAAATCGGCGTAATAGTGCCGGGGGCTGAGGGTCGCGGAAAACAGCACCGTGCTGCGCGCGGYGGTCAGGCGCGGGCGGATGAACCCGGCGGGGACCACATTGCGCAGGCACAACTGCGAGAGGTTGCGCTTGCGCTCGAGGTCACGCTTGCTGATGTCGAACAGGAACTGTTCATCGAACAATTCGGCCACCCGGCAAAAATGCAGCATGTCGAAGTAAAAACCCTGCAGTGCACTGTCCAGCCCTTGAGGGTGATCGTTCAGGTAATCACCGATGCTGGCGCTGCAAGACGACAGTGCCTGAAGGAGCTTTTCCGGCGCCTTGTCATAGGCCTGATAAGCACCGGTTTGCGCGCCATGCAGGGCATTCCACTCGCGGTTGACCCGCTGCATCGGCTTTTTCAGCGCTTCGGGTGCGGATTTGCGCACGCTGTTGAGGGTCCCTTGATCGAGGCTGGCGCTGTACATCTGCCGGCCGCGTTCCACCAGGTTATGGGCTTCGTCGACCAGCACCGCGACTTTCCAGTTGTTGGCCTGGGCCAGACCGAACAACAAGGCGCTGAAGTCGAAGTAATAGTTGTAGTCGGCAACCACCACGTCGGCCCAGCGCGCCATTTCCTGGCTCAGGTAATACGGACAGACATCGTGCGCCAGGGCGACCTCGCGCAAGGCGCTCTGGTCCAGCAGGCTCAATTGACTGGCCGCCTGCCGTGCGGCGGGCAGGCGATCGTAGAAACCCCGGGCCAATGGGCACGACTCACCATGGCAGGCTTTGTCCGGGTGTTCGCAGGCCTTGTCCCGGGCGATCATCTCCAGCACCCGCAACGGCGGCGCACCGGAGCTGGCAAGAATCACTTGTGCGGCGTCCAGGGCCAGTTTGCGTCCCGGGGTTTTCGCCGTGAGGAAGAACACTTTGTCCAGTTGCTGTGGCGCCAGCGCCTTGAGCATGGGGAACAAGGTGCCCAGGGTTTTGCCGATTCCGGTGGGTGCCTGGGCCATCAGGCAGCGCCCCGTGCTGATGGCCTTGAACACCGACTCGGCCAGGTGRCGCTGCCCCGGTCGAAAGTCGGCATGGGGAAACGCCAGACGCTGCGCCGCCCKATTGCGCCCCTCTCGATGGGCGACTTCCTGTTCGGCCCATTGCAGGAACCGCGCGCAATGCCATTCGAAGAATTGTTGCAACTCCATGGCGTCGAAAGGCTCGACCAGGCAGGTTTCCTTTTCGCTGACGATGTCGAAATACACCAGCGCCAGGTTGATTTGAGGCAGATCCAGTTTCCGGCACATCAACCAGCCGTAGATTTTCGCCTGGGCCCAATGCAACTGGCGGTGGTTGGACGGTTGCTTGCTCAAATCACCGCGGTAGGTCTTGACCTCTTCCAGGCAGTTTTGCCCGGGGGCATAGCCGTCCGCCCTGCCCTTGACCGTCAAGGTTCGATACTGGCCCTCCAGGGCGACTTCGCTTTGGTAACCCTCGCTGCGTCGCGATGCCACCGTACGGTGCCCGACAATGCCTTCCAGCGCGGTCGGTGACGGTGTGAAGCGCAGATCGAGGTCGCCGGCCTTGGCGGTGAACTCACACAGCGCCCGCACCGCAATGCTGTAGCTCAAGTGCCCGGCTCCGCCCATTGCACGTAGCACACGGCAATCGGCATCTGGTGTTCGTGGCAGAACTCCAGCCAACGCAACTGGTTGTCCTGCAGGCGATCTCCCGGGCCTTTGACTTCGATCATGCGGTAGGTCTTTTGCTGCGGCCAGAACTGGATCAGGTCCGGCATGYCGGCGCGATTGGCCTTGATGTCCAGCAACAAACGGTTGAACCAGTGCTTGAGGTGCTCGGCCGGGAGGCAATCCAGGGCTTGCGCCAGCAGTTCTTCGCTGAGCACGCTCCAGAACACGAAAGGCGACTGCACGCCCCACTTGGCGACATAACGTTCGCGGATGGTCTGCCGGTAGCGCCCGTCGTCGAGTTCGGCCAGGCACGCCTGAAACAGTTCGGCCCGACGGCGATGGAAGTCTTCGCTGAGCAAATCCACCGGCCCGCGCTGGAACGGGTGAAAAAACGCGCCCGGCAAGGGCGCAAAAATCGCCGGCCAGCACAACAAGCCGAACAACGAGTTGACCAGGCTGTTTTCGACGTAGTGCACCGGCGCCGAATCCTCAGCCAGATGCGCCTGAACATAAAACTCGACCGACACTGCGGGATCGACTCTTGGTAGTTGCAGGTCCAGACGCTGCATTTCCCGAGGCGCTGCCCGCTTGATGGGCGGCCCGCCGAGCTTGCGCCGCAGGCGCGGCAGCACACGGAGCAGCTGTTGTTGTTCGGCGGCGCTCTCCGGCGCCTGTTCGGCCTCTGCGGCCAGCTCCAGCGCCAACTCAAACTCGCCACTGCGTTCCAGCACGCGAATCAGCCGCGAACGCGCGCCCGGATAGGCACATTCGCGGTAGAGGTGCAGGGC
>NZ_JBFUIC010000125.1:0-13626 GCF_056402075.1 Pseudomonas sp. P4_C3 | reverse complement strand
AAAACTGGGCGTGCAACTGGCCATCGATGACTTCGGTACCGGTTACTCGTCCCTGAGCTACCTCAAGCGCCTGCCACTGGACATCCTCAAGATCGACCAGTCCTTCGTCCGCGGCCTGCCGGACGATCCCCACGATGCGGCGATCGTACGCGCCATCATCGCGCTCGGACGCAGCATGCCATTCACCGTGATTGCCGAAGGGGTCGAGACACTGGCGCAACAGCAATTCCTCGCTGCCGAGGGCTGTGAACAAATCCAGGGCTACATCGTCAGCCTGCCCCTGCCCCCCGACGAATTTGCCGCGACATTTCTTCGTACAAACGTAATGGCTTTTTCAGATGGCACAGCCGCGAAACCGTCGTTATAATCCGCGGCCTACTGAGGGCCTATAGCTCAGTTGGTTAGAGCAGAGGACTCATAATCCTTTGGTCCACGGTTCAAGTCCGTGTGGGCCCACCAAACAAGAAAGCCGCGCAATGCGCGGCTTTTTCGTGTCTGACGTTTAGTTTTGTTTACTTATGGTCTCGCTTTATCGGATGACGCCCGCAGACCTTGTAGGCAAACTCCGAATCTTGCTTTTGGGCACTTTGATGCCTTGTTGCGCTTTTCTTCGACGGGATAGTCTCTGGACGTCGCTGACCATTCAGCGATCGGGCTTGGAAACCCGTCGGATCAAAGCGCAGCAGTATCTACCACTACTCCAGTCGTTTTTTACGACTGCGAAACTGTGTTATGGCAGCTGTGCGTGGGACGCTTTCGGGCGTGCCGGTTTCCTTGATCCCCGGTTTTCCAACCTGCGTACAGCTGCCACCCATTCGCTTGGAAACGAACGTGGCCGCTCCTTGGATTAAGGAGTTACATCATGAGCAAACCCATTTCGTCCGATCCTTCACAACTGAAAACCGTCGGCTTCACCCCCTTCCTCTATCTCTCGGACCAACCCCTGTTCCACGTCTGCCGCAACGTCCCCATCGCCGACGCTCTGGCCCAAGCCTCTGACCTGCTGTTCCTCGCCAAGTCCCTCACCGTGGACGCCGCCTACGCCCAAGACTCCGACCGCCACGCCAGGGCCGCGCACTATCTAACGACGATGAGCAAAGCGGTGATTGATGATGTGGTGAAGGTGCTGACGCGAAGGCCTGTTCAATCGAGAACGGATGCAGATCAATAGAACACTGTTCACAGGACCGGAAAATTCCCAAAAAGGGACCGAGAATTCCCTTTTGGGGACTGATAGAGCCAGCCTCTTCGGGCTTTCGTTATTTCCAGTGCTGAACGACATCACTGCAACTGTCAGTTCAAACACGCAGCGAAGGGATAGCCTGGACTGCCCGCAGCCGCTCCAGCATCTGCCCCGTCAACACGACCTCATACATATCCGCCGCCCGCCCCCACTGCTCCACGATGACCATGCCGTCCACCAGCGCCCCCGCCAATTCGGCAATCGTCTCGGCCTGATCCTCTATGATTTTTTGCGTCCGATCCCACACCCGATCAGTCATCGCTTTGAGCTGCGCCGTTATGCGTTCAGACGACGCTGGATCGGTATCGGGACAGGCGATGTTGCGCAGCAGATGCTGAAGCTCCCTGATTTTTGCGTAATCCTGTTCCGCCCCCTGCTCGCCTTTGAGGATGGCGGCGGCTTTGGGCTTATCGACGCGTTTTGCGGCTGAAGGTTTTGATGGCAGGGTCTGCGCCATTGCGCCAGCCAGGAGCACCATCATCCGGGCTTCCAGATGTTCCTTCATGGCTTCCATCGACGAAATTGGGCGCACCAACGTAATCGAGGCCCCTCCCTGGTGCCGCAAATCCTTGGTCACTGTCAGCGTCACGCCGCCCGTTTCAAATCCCAGGGCGCGGGCCACCACGTAGTGCCCCATTTCGTGATGGGCGATCTGCAATGCACGGTCCCGTACAGCAGCAGGTAGCTTTGTTGTCATGTCCTTGGCCTCTCGCCCTCGACTGCATCAATCTTAGTCGTTTGCCCACTCTCTTTCGGCCACAAGCGTCGCGTCGAACGAGCCTGTAACATGCTGGACCATTGATTCACGCCTCTGGAGCCACGCCGTTGCCCGACACTCGCCCCCCTGTTCTCGATGAAATCGACCGCCAATTGATTGCCGCCCTACAGATCAACGCCCGCGAGAGCGTGGCCATGCTTGCCCGGCAACTGGGCATCGCCCGTACCACGGTCACTTCGCGCCTGGCGCGGCTGGAAAAGGCCAAAGTGATCACCGGCTACGGTGTGCGCCTCGGTCAGCGGGTGGTGGATGGCGGGTTGCAGGCGTATGTCGGGATCACTGTGCAACCGCGTTCCGGCAAGGAGGTGTTGCGACGCCTGAGCGCGATGGCGCAGGTGCAGCAGTTGTGTGCGGTGAGTGGTGAATTTGATTATGTGGCGTGGTTGCGCACCGATTCACCGGAGCAACTGGATCAATTGCTGGATCAGATTGGCAGCGTGGACGGGGTGGAGAAGACCACGACCTCGATCATCTTGAGCAGCAAGATTGATCGGGGGCAGCCGGTTTGAGATTCCAATTCAGGTTTAATGGGTGTCTGAACTGACGTCATCGCGAGCAGGCTCGCTCCTACAGTGGTCAGTGTGTATATCAAGTTAGTCATATCGACCAATAAAATGGCAAAATGACGACACTTTGCGTCTTATTAACGTGTTCTGTGCTCTCTAGAATGGCTGGCATCTTTTCCTATACTCAGATGCGCATTCCGCGTCGGGTCGCCAGCAAGGTCAGCCATGAACAAGAACAATCGCCATCCTGCAGACGGTAAGAAACCAGTCACCATTTTCGGCCCGGATTTTCCTTTCGCCTTCGACGACTGGATCGAACACCCGGCCGGGCTGGGCAGCATTCCTGAGCATAGTCACGGTGCCGAAGTGGCGATTGTCGGCGGCGGGATCGCCGGCCTGGTAGCGGCGTATGAGCTGATGAAGCTGGGCCTGAAACCGGTCGTCTACGAAGCTTCGAAAATGGGCGGCCGCCTGCGTTCCCAGGCGTTCAATGGCGCCGAAGGCATCGTTGCCGAACTGGGCGGGATGCGCTTCCCGGTGTCGTCCACCGCGTTTTATCACTACGTCGACAAACTGGGTCTGGAAACCAAACCTTTCCCTAACCCGCTGACGCCCGCGTCGGGCAGCACGGTGATCGACCTCGAAGGTCAGACCCATTACGCACAGAAGCTGTCGGACCTTCCTGCGCTGTTCCAGGAAGTGGCTGACGCCTGGGCCGATGCCCTGGAAGCCGGTTCGCAGTTCTCCGATATCCAGCAAGCCATTCGTGATCGTGATGTTCCACGCCTGAAAGAGCTGTGGAACACCCTGGTGCCGCTGTGGGACGACCGCACCTTCTACGATTTCGTCGCCACCTCCAAGGCCTTCGCCAAGCTCTCGTTCCATCACCGCGAAGTGTTCGGCCAGGTCGGTTTCGGTACCGGCGGCTGGGACTCGGACTTCCCCAACTCGATGCTGGAAATTTTCCGCGTGGTGATGACCAACTGCGACGACCATCAGCATCTGGTGGTCGGCGGTGTGGAACAGGTGCCACAGGGCATCTGGCGCCATGTGCCGGAACGTTGCGCGCATTGGCCGGCCGGCACCAGCCTCAGTTCCCTGCACAACGGCGCACCACGTACCGGTGTGAAGAAAATTGCCCACGCACCGGGCGGCCGTTTCGCCGTCACCGACAACTGGGGCGACACACGCGAATACGCCGCAGTGCTAACCACTTGCCAGAGCTGGCTGCTGACCACCCAGATCGAATGCGACGAAACCCTGTTCTCGCAAAAAATGTGGATGGCCCTGGACCGCACCCGCTACATGCAGTCGTCGAAGACTTTCGTGATGGTCGACCGCCCGTTCTGGAAAGACAAAGATCCGGAAACCGGCCGCGACCTGATGAGCATGACCCTCACCGATCGTTTGACCCGCGGCACTTATTTGTTCGACAACGGCGACGACAAACCGGGAGTGATTTGCCTGTCGTACTCGTGGATGAGCGACGCCCTGAAGATGCTGCCGCAGCCGGTGGAAAAACGCGTGAAGCTGGCGCTGGATGCGTTGAAGAAGATCTACCCGAAAGTCGACATCGCCGCGCGGATCATCGGCGATCCGATCACCGTGTCCTGGGAAGCCGACCCACATTTCCTCGGTGCATTCAAAGGCGCCCTGCCCGGCCATTACCGCTACAACCAGCGTATGTACGCACACTTCATGCAGGACGACATGCCAGCCGAACAACGCGGGATTTTCATCGCCGGCGACGATGTTTCGTGGACGCCGGCCTGGGTCGAAGGCGCGGTGCAGACGTCGCTCAATGCGGTGTGGGGCATCATGAAACACTTCGGCGGTGCAACTCAYGCCGAGAATCCGGGTCCAGGAGATGTGTTCAACGAGATCGGACCGATCGCCCTGCCCGAGTAAGAGGAATCCGAAATGCGCGTAGCCCTTTACCAATGTCCACCGCTGCCTCTGGATGTCGCCGGCAACCTGCAACGCTTGCAGCAGCTTGCGCTGGAGGCAAAAGGCGCCGACCTGCTGGTGCTGCCGGAGATGTTCCTGACCGGCTACAACATCGGCGTCGATGCCGTCAGCGTGTTGGCGGAGGTGTACAACGGTGAGTCGGCGCAGCAGATCGCGCGCATTGCCAAGGCAGCCGGGATCGCCATCCTGTATGGCTACCCGGAGCGCACCGCCGACGGGCAGATCTACAACGCCGTGCAGTTGATCGATGCCAATGGCGAGCGCGTCTGCAACTACCGCAAAACTCACTTGTTCGGCGACCTCGATCACTCGATGTTCAGCGCCGGCTCAGACGAGTTTCCCATCGTTGAGCTCAACGGCTGGAAGCTCGGTTTCCTGATCTGCTACGACCTGGAATTTCCGGAAAATGCCCGACGCCTGGCCCTGGCCGGTGCCGAGCTGATCCTGGTGCCGACCGCCAACATGATTCCCTACGACTTCATCGCTGACGTCACCGTCCGCGCCCGGGCCTTTGAGAACCAGTGCTACGTGGCCTACGCCAACTACTGCGGCAGCGAAGGCGACATTCATTATTGCGGCCAGAGCAGCATCGCCGCACCGGATGGCAGCCGTATCGCCCAGGCGGGTCTGGATGAGGCGCTGATCGTCGGCGAGCTGGATCGCCAGTTGATGCTCGACTCCCGCGCCGCCAATCGCTATTTCCTCGATCGCCGCCCTGAGCTTTACGGCAACCTGAACAAGCGCTAGTCCACTGTAATCCGCTAGCATTGGCACTTCACTGTTCTGGAAGTGCCCATGCCCGCGCTGAATCAACCTCGCCCCCCTACGGAAACCCTGGCCAACGGCCTGCGGGTGACGCTGCGTCATGCCCCGAACCTGAAGCGTTGCGCGGCGGCGTTGCGCGTGGCTGCCGGCAGCCATGATGTGCCGCTGGCCTGGCCCGGTCTGGCGCATTTTCTTGAGCATTTGTTGTTTCTGGGGACTGAGCGATTTCCTGCGGGCCAAGGGCTGATGGCCTACGTCCAGGGGCATGGCGGGCAAGTGAATGCGCGGACCAGCGAACGCACCACGGACTACTTTTTTGAACTGCCACCCCAAGCGTTTACCGGTGGGCTTGAGCGTCTGTCAGACATGCTCGCCCATCCACGCATGAACCCGGACGATCAACAGCGGGAACGGGAAGTGCTGCAGGCGGAATTTATCGCCTGGTCGCAGGATCCGGTGGCGCAACAACAGCGGGCATTGTTCGATGGGCTTTCTGAGGCTCATCCGCTTCGAGGTTTCCATGCTGGCAATCGCGACAGCCTCCCGGTGTCGCAACCCGAATTTCAGCAGGTATTGCAGGATTTTTATCAGCGGTTTTACCAGACCGGGCAGATGACCTTGAGCCTGGCCGGGCCACAGAGCCTCGATGAACTAAGAGGTTTGGCCGAAACATTTGCCAGCGTCATTGCCGGCGGTGAAAAGGCCACGCAACAATCCCCGGCACCGCTGATGGCGACCTCAAACGCCAGTTATCAACAGGCTGGCGAGCGCCGACTGGATTTGCTGTTTGCCCTCGAAGCGCTACCCGACTCCGCCGCCGAAGCACTGGGTTTTCTGTGTCACTGGCTGAATGCCGAGAAACCGGGCGGTTTGCTGGCGGATTTGCGTGTGCGTGGATTGGCCGAAAAACTGAAGGCCGAGTCGCTGTATCAATTCGCCGGGCAAGCCTTGCTGCACTTGGCGTTCACATTGCCCGCCAACTCTTTGGCAACCGGGATTCGCGAGCGGCTGATGGATTGGCTGGGCTTCTTCGCCAGGCAAGACTGGAGCCGATTGCGCGAAGAATACGCAACCCTGCTCCAGCGCCAACAGCAAGTCAGCAGCGCCTTGCAACTGGCCCGACTGGACAGCGAACAACGCGAAGTCGGGTTATCTGACCAAGGCGTTACAGCCCTCAAGCAAGTCCTCAAACAAATCGGCGCTGTGGATAACTTCAGCGGCCGCTGGCAATTGCCAGCACCCAACCCGTTCTTGCCCTGCGAAGCACCGCCAGCCAACGCCGGATTGATTCGCGGCCAGACCAGCGCCCACCGTGGCCTGCGCACTTTTGCCCAGGATCGCTCGCGCAGCCGTCGTGAACGTTCGCCGATGCAATTCAGCCAGGCATGGCCGGACAACGGTGCTGAAGGTGCGATTTATCTGCGCTGGCGCCTAGGTTCGACTCCCGGCAGCCACCTTCAATCACAGCTGGAAAACCACCTGCAACCATTGCGCGAAGACGCGCGTCAGGCCGGCGTAGATGTTTCCTTCAGTGCGTCGGGCAACGAATGGCTGCTGAAACTGAGCGGGCTTCAGGAGCCGATGCCCGGCGTCCTGGAGCATGCGCTGAAAGAACTGACAAAACCTGATGCCGCTGTCTCACAAGCCGAATCGACCAGTGTTGCGTTGATACCGATTCGACAACTGCTCAAAACATTGCCCGATCACTGCCTCGAGCACAGCGCGAGCTCGGATGACCTGCAGCAACTCTGGTCGAGTGCGCGATGGGATGGGTTGGCCATCGGGTTATCGGCTCAGACTCAAGCGGCCATGGGCCTGGCCTTGAGCCGCATACCCGGCACGCCGGACAATCAACTGACGCAGCCCTCTTCGATCCTCGCACAGCATCTGTGGAGCACTGTCGATACCGCCTCCAGCGAGCACGCGTTGCTGCTGTTCTGTCCGACAGCCACCCAGGAAATGGCCGACGAAGCCGCGTGGCGTTTGCTCGCTCACCTCTCACAGACGCCGTTCTACCAGCGCCTGCGGGTGGAGCTGCAACTCGGCTATGCGGTGTTCAGCGCCCTGCGGCAGATTCACGGCCAAACCGGGCTGCTGTTCGGCGTGCAATCGCCAAGCGCTGCACCAACGGCGTTGCTGCAACACATCGAGCAATTCCTGAATCGATTGCCGGAGCTGATCCACGCGCTCGACGACACCACCTTCAATGCTCAACGCCAGGCTCTGGCGGATCAATTTTCCAGCGCCGCGCTCACCACGAGCCAAGCGGCCGAATTGCTTTGGCAGGGCAAGTTGGGCGGCCGCTCGTCGGATTATCTGACGCAATTACCCGAGGCAATCCTGCTGATCGACCGCGCCGAACTGCTGGCCGCCGCACAGCGATTGAATCAGGCCGAGGGCGGCTGGCTGAGCCTGGCCAACAGCCCTGCACCCGGCACTCCCTGGCGAGCGACAAAATGATCATTACCGGGGCTGTAAGGAGCTTTCTCAAAGTTTCACGGACAATCCCTTTGAAATTTTGAGTAACATTGCCACCTAACTATCTGGAACATCTCTGATTTGAGGTGGACTATACCTATAGATAGCGCTGTCCCACCCCACTTGAAGGAGTTCAATCTATGGCCTGGACCAAACCTGCCTACACCGACCTGCGTATCGGCTTTGAAGTCACCATGTACTTCGCCAGCCGCTAATCTGCCTTGGCGGACTGCAGCTAACGCCTCGGTTATCCCGAGGCGTTTTATTTTCAGCGTTGAAATGATGGAGCGTCCATGTTTGTCCAGATTCTAGGTTCCGCTGCCGGCGGCGGCTTCCCCCAGTGGAACTGCAACTGTGTGAACTGCGCAGGCTTTCGTGACGGCAGCCTGCGGGCCAAGGCGCGGACGCAATCGTCCATCGCGATTTCCGATGACGGCGTGAACTGGGTGCTGTGCAACACCTCCCCGGACATTCGCGCCCAACTCCAGAGCTTCGCCCCGATGCAGCCGGGCCGCGCCCTGCGCGATACCGGGATCGGCGCGATCATCCTGATGGACAGCCAGATCGACCACACCACCGGCCTGCTCATGCTGCGCGAGGGATGCCCGCATCAGGTCTGGTGTACCGACATGGTCCACGAGGACCTGAGCACTGGTTTCCCACTGTTCAACATGCTGACTCACTGGAACGGCGGGCTGAACTGGAACCGTATCGAACTCGATCAAAGCTTCACCATTCCCGCCTGCCCGAACCTGCGCTTCACCCCGCTGCCTTTGCGCAGTGCCGCGCCGCCGTACTCGCCGCACCGCTTCGACCCGCATCCGGGCGACAACATTGGCCTGATCGTCGAAGACCTCGGCACCGGCGGCAAGCTGTTCTATGCGCCGGGCCTGGGCAAGGTGGATGCAGAGCTTCTGGAAATCATGGCTGGCAGCGATTGCCTGCTGGTCGACGGCACGCTGTGGGATGACGATGAAATGCAGCGGCGTGGCGTAGGCACCCGCACCGGTCGCGAGATGGGCCACCTGGCGCAGAACGGCCCTGGCGGCATGCTCGAAGTGCTGGAACAACTGCCCGAGCAGCGCAAGGTGCTTATCCACATCAACAACACCAACCCGATTCTTGATGAGGACTCGCCGGAGCGCACGGAGCTGGATCGGCGCCAGGTGGAAGTGGCGTATGACGGCATGAGTATTGTTTTGTAAGTAGTCGAGACCGCTGCGCGGTCTATCGCGAGCAAGCTCGCTCCCACAGTTGACCGCATTCCCCTGTGGGAGCGAGCTTGCTCGCGATGAGGCCGGCACAAGCACTACACCTCTACGGTTGTTCCCCGGAGAACCGCAATGACCGACACCCCAATGTCCCCCGCCGAATTCGAAGCGGCCCTGCGCGCCAAGGGCGCCTATTACCACATCCATCACCCCTATCACGTGGCGATGTATGAAGGTCGGGCCACCCGCGAACAAATCCAGGGCTGGGTCGCCAACCGTTTCTACTATCAGGTGAACATCCCCCTGAAGGACGCGGCTATCCTCGCCAACTGCCCTGACCGCGAGATCCGCCGCGAGTGGATTCAGCGCCTGCTCGACCACGACGGTGCGCCCGGTGAAGACGGCGGCATCGAAGCCTGGCTGCGCCTGGGCCAGGCCGTGGGCCTCGACCCCGACCAACTGCGTTCCCAGGAGCTGGTGCTGCCCGGCGTACGCTTCGCCGTGGACGCCTATGTCAATTTCGCCCGCCGCGCCAGTTGGCAGGAAGCCGCGAGCAGCTCGCTGACCGAACTGTTCGCCCCGCAGATCCACCAATCGCGCCTGGACAGTTGGCCCCAGCATTACCCATGGATCGACCCGGCCGGCTACGAGTATTTCCGCACGCGCCTGGGTCAGGCACGGCGTGATGTCGAGCATGGTCTGGCGATCACGTTGCAGCACTACACTACTCGTGAAGGCCAGGAGCGCATGCTGGAAATTCTCCAGTTCAAACTGGACATTCTTTGGAGCATGCTCGATGCCATGAGCATGGCCTACGAACTGAAACGCCCGCCGTATCACAGCGTGACCGGAGAACGGGTCTGGCACAAAGGAATCACCTTATGAGTTTCGATCGCAGCAAGACCCCGACCTGGCGTCCCGGCTACCGTTTCCAGTACGAACCGGCACAAAAAGGCCACGTACTGCTGTACCCGGAAGGCATGATCAAGCTCAACGAAAGTGCCGCGCTGATCGGTGGTTTGATTGATGGTGAGCGAGACGTGGCAGCCATCATCGCCGAGCTCGACCAACAGTTCCCCGGCGTGCCCGAGCTTGGTGACGACATCGAGCAATTCATGGAGGTTGCCCGTGCGCAACACTGGATCGAACTTGCCTGATTCATCGGTGCAAGTGCCGCCCAAACCTGAAATCGGCTTGCCGCTGTGGCTGCTGGCCGAGCTGACGTACCGCTGCCCGCTGCAATGCCCGTACTGCTCCAATCCGCTGGATTTCGCCGAACAAGGCAAGGAGCTGAGCACCGAACAGTGGATCAAGGTGTTCCGCGAAGCGCGGGAAATGGGTGCCGCGCAACTGGGCTTTTCCGGTGGCGAGCCGCTGGTGCGCCAGGACCTTGCCGAGTTGATTGGTGAAGCCCGCAAACTGGGTTTCTACACCAACCTGATCACCTCCGGCATCGGCCTGACCGAGCAAAAAATCAGCGACTTCAAGAAGGCCGGTCTCGATCACATCCAGATCAGCTTCCAGGCCAGCGACGAACAGGTGAACAATCTGCTGGCCGGGTCGAAAAAGGCCTTTGCGCAGAAACTGGAAATGGCCCGGGCAGTGAAGGCCCACGGTTATCCGATGGTGCTGAATTTCGTGACCCATCGGCACAACATCGACCAGATCGACCGCATCATCGAGCTGTGCATCGCTCTGGAAGCGGACTTTGTCGAGCTCGCCACTTGCCAGTTCTACGGCTGGGCGCAACTCAATCGCGTTGGGCTATTGCCGACCAAAGAACAACTGGTGCGCGCCGAACGCATTACCAACGAATACCGCGCCAAACTCGAAGCCGAAGGGCATCCGTGCAAGTTGATTTTCGTCACCCCGGACTATTACGAAGAACGCCCAAAAGCCTGCATGAATGGCTGGGGCAGTATTTTTCTGACGGTCACCCCAGACGGAACCGCCTTGCCCTGCCACGGTGCCCGACAGATGCCGGTGCAGTTTCCCAACGTGCGCGACCACAGCATGCAACACATCTGGTACGACTCGTTCGGCTTCAACCGCTTTCGCGGTTATGACTGGATGCCCGAGCCGTGCCGCTCCTGTGACGAGAAAGAAAAAGACTTCGGCGGCTGCCGCTGCCAGGCGTTCATGCTCACCGGTGATGCCAGCAACGCCGACCCGGTGTGCAGCAAGTCGCCACAACACGGCGTGATCCTCAAGGCTCGCGAAGAAGCCGGGCACGCTACCCAGACCATCGACCAACTGGCCTTTCGCAATGAACGAAACTCACGCCTCATCGCCAAAAGCTGAACCTTTCAGCGCTGCCAAAGCCGTGGCCGCCGGTATCGACTTTGCCGAACTGCAGGTCGGTCGACAGGGCCTGTTCTGGAACGAGTACCGACCCGAAGACGCGGCGTGCCGGATCTGGCATTGGCGTGACGGTGCAGCGAAATGCCTGACGCCACTGGGGTTCAGCGTGCGCAGTCGGGTGTACGAATATGGCGGCGGCGCGTTTTGCCTGACGGACGACGGTATCGTTTTCGTCAACGAGGCAGACCAGCAACTGTATCGGCAATCACTGCAAGGCGAAGCGCCCGAAAGGCTGACGTCCAGTGCGTGCCGTTATGGTGATTTACAGTTCGCCAACGGGCAGGTGCTGGCGGTCGAGGAACTTCGCGATCAACACCGACTGGTGGCGATCGATCTGTTCGATGGCGCACGTCACCTGCTGGCCGAGGGTGCTGACTTCTACGCGGCACCGACGCTGAGCCCTGATGCCCGGCGCCTGGCCTGGATCGAATGGAGTCGTCCGGATCAGCCATGGACAACGACCCGCTTGATGGTTGCCGAACGCCTCGCCACTGGCGGGCTTGCCGAAGCTCGTTGTGTGGCGGGCGAAGGCGCGCAAGAGTCTGTGCAACAACCGCGGTTTGATGCCAACGGTCGCTTGTATTGCCTGACCGATCGCGCCGGTTTCTGGCAGCCATGGATGGAATCTGAAAAAGGCCTGAGCCCATTGCCAAGCGCCGCCGCCGACCATGGCCCCGCGCCCTGGCAACTCGGTGGCAGCACCTGGTTGCCGCTGGGCAACGACAGCTATCTGGCCAGTTGGACCGAAGGCGGGTTTGGCCGATTGGGCATAGGCGGCGATTCCAGCGCCGACTTCACCGGCGACTACAGCCGCTTCCGCCATCTCGCCGTGGATAAGCAGTTCATCTATTGCATCGCGGCGTCGCCCGTCAGTTCAACCGCCGTCATCGCCATCGACCGCCAGAGCCGGCAAGTGCAAGTGCTGGCCGGCGGCATCGCACCGCTTGCTCCCGAACAGATCAGCCGCCCGCAAACCTTGCGCTACCCAAGTGGCTCAGGCGAAGCACACGGCTTCTTCTACCCGGCGATGACCGGCGCGGCGAAACCGCCATTGGTGGTGTTCGTCCATGGTGGCCCGACTTCGGCGTGTTACCCGATGTTCGATCCGCGTATCCAGTATTGGGCACAGCGGGGCTTCGCTGTGGCCGACCTCAACTATCGCGGCAGCAGCGGTTATGGCAGGGACTATCGTCAGGCGCTGCATTTGAGCTGGGGTGATGTGGATGTCGAAGACGCTTGCGCGGTGGTCAGCCATCTCGCCGAACGTGGCTTGATCGATGGCGACAAAGCGTTCATCCGCGGCGGCAGTGCTGGCGGTTACACCACCCTTTGCGCCTTGGCATTTCACAACGTGTTCCGCGCCGGCGCCAGTCTGTATGGGGTCAGCGATCCGGTGGCGCTGGGGCGCACGACCCACAAATTCGAAAGTGATTATCTGGATTGGTTGATCGGCGATCCTCTGCGGGATGCCGAACGCTACGCGGCCCGCACGCCGCTGCTGCATACCGGCAACATCCGCGTGCCAGTGATCTTCTTTCAAGGAGAACTGGATGCCGTGGTCGTCCCGCAGCAGACCCGCGACATGGTCGCGGCGCTGCAGGACAACGGCATCCTGGTCGAAGCGCATTACTATGCAGACGAACGCCACGGTTTTCGCAAGGCCGGTAACCAGGCCCATGCGCTGGAGCAGGAGTGGTTGTTTTATCGGCGGGTGATGGAGCACGCCAGCTGAAATCGGCGGTATTCCAATCGCTGGCAAACCAGCTCCTACAGAACCGTGATCTCCCGTAGGAGCTGGCTTGCCAGCGAAAGCGATCTATCTAACGCCGCAAAAATTCAGCGCTTGGCGATGATGTACACCGCATGCACGATCCCCGGAATGTAACCGCACAACGTCAGCAGAATATTCAGCCAGAACGCCCCGCCGAATCCTACTTGCAGAAACACACCCAGTGGCGGCAACAGGATGGCGATGATGATGCGAATAAAGTCCATGGGACAGCTCCTGATTGGGGTGGACTCGTTCGAGCCCTACAGCTAATCGACCTGTGCCGTTTGTCAGGGTTCAGTCCCTCTATTCCCAAGCTCCGCCCCTTCGTTGAGTTTCGCAGACAAAAAAACGCCCCACGCCAAAAGTATCGGGCGTGGGGCGTGCGTATTACCGCGAGACGGTTCTGGAATGTGTGCAGGGCGCGTCTGATCAGACGGCAATCCCTTTGCGGCACTGCAATTGCGCGGTGCGTACTCGGGAGAAGGCGCGCGCCAGGCGCAGGAGCATTTCATCGATATTGGCGTTGCTGACATTCAGCGCTGGGG